>NZ_WXWP01000176.1:0-9313 GCF_009904765.1 Vibrio sp. V39_P1S14PM300 | reverse complement strand
TCCTTACTATATGACTCATCGGCCGTGATAATCAGATCTTGAGTCACTTCATAGACTGATTCAATAAGTGTTTTATCATTAAATTCAAAATCACGTCACAGACTTAGATAATTTAGGGGACAAATGGCAAAAGCAAAGCGTGCTTATGTGTGTAATGACTGCGGCGCCGATTTTCCGCGCTGGCAGGGTCAGTGTAACGCCTGTGGTTCATGGAACACCATTTCAGAGGTGCGTCTGGCAGCATCGCCGACTGTGGCGCGCAACGAGCGTTTAGCCGGTTACGCCGGTTCGGCGACGGAAGCTCAGGTTCAGACTCTGGCGGAGATCGATTTGCAGGAGGTGCCTCGTTTTACCAGTAGTTTCAAAGAGCTGGACCGGGTACTGGGCGGTGGCATTGTTCCGGGCGCTGCGATCCTGATCGGGGGTAACCCGGGAGCCGGTAAGTCGACGCTGTTGCTGCAGACCATGTGTCAGCTGTCGGCGCAGATGCCTACGCTGTATGTGACCGGGGAAGAATCATTGCAACAGGTCGCGATGCGGGCTTCACGCCTTGGGTTGCCAAAAGACAACCTGAAAATGTTGTCGGAAACAAACGTTGACCGAATCTGCCAGGTGGCCGAAAAAGAGCAGCCGCGCATCATGGTGATTGACTCCATTCAGGTGATGCACGTCTCTGATGTTCAATCTTCCCCGGGCAGTGTGGCGCAGGTTCGTGAATCTGCCACTGCCCTGACGCGTTACGCTAAGCAAAACAATGTCGCGGTGTTCATCGTCGGTCACGTGACAAAGGACGGCACACTGGCCGGGCCGAAAGTGCTGGAGCACATCATTGACTGCTCTGTGTTGCTCGATGGTGGTACGGATAGCCGTTTTCGCACCTTGCGCAGCCACAAAAACCGTTTTGGGGCGGTGAATGAACTTGGGGTGTTCGCCATGACCGGTCAGGGTCTGCGTGAAGTCAGCAACCCGTCGGCAATCTTCCTGTCGCGGGGCGAAGAAGACACCTCCGGCAGTTCGGTCATGGTGGTCTGGGAAGGGACCCGGCCTTTGCTGGTTGAGATTCAGGCGCTGGTGGATTATTCCCAACTGACGAATCCGCGCCGGGTCGCGGTGGGCCTGGAGCAAAACCGGCTCTCGCTTTTATTAGCGGTGCTGCATAAGCACGGTGGTTTGCAGATGGCGGACCAAGACGTGTTTGTGAACGTGGTTGGTGGCGTCAAGGTCACCGAAACCAGCGCTGATCTGGCGTTGTTGATGGCGCTGTTGTCGAGCTTTCGTGATCGTCCGTTGCCAAAAGACGTGGTCGTATTTGGTGAAGTCGGGTTAGCAGGCGAAATCCGACCAGTACCAAGTGGTCAGGAACGATTGAATGAGGCGTTCAAACACGGCTTTAAAAAGGCGATTGTGCCTGCCGCGAATATGCCCAAAGGTGGCATCGAGGGGATGCAAATCCACGGCGTGAAAAAGTTATCTGAGGCGATTGAAGCGTTTGATGAGCTGTAACTCTGGTATGATTTCCTGTTGCAAATCCGCGTGATGCCAGAAGAGTGGCGACATAAAATCCGATTTTTGACTATGATTTTGGGGTGGTGTTTTCTACCCCAATGTTTTTTTTCGTCCAACGGCACGCAAAGGTATCAGTATTGACAGAATATGATATACTCTGCGCGCACTTTATACCTTATTAACAGAGTAAGACAATGACTGATTTATCAAAATACAGAAACATTGGTATTTTTGCTCACGTAGATGCGGGTAAAACTACCTCTACAGAGCGTATCCTTAAGCTAACTGGTAAGATCCACAAGATCGGTGATACTCACGACGGTTCAACTACTACTGACTTCATGGAGCAGGAAGCTGAACGTGGTATTACAATCCAGTCTGCGGCAACTACTTGTTTCTGGAACGATCACCGTCTAAACATCATCGATACTCCTGGACACGTTGACTTCACAATCGAAGTTTACCGTTCTCTGAAAGTACTTGACGGTGGTATCGGTGTATTCTGTGGTTCTGGT
The DNA here is from genome assembly GCF_009904765.1 of Vibrio sp. V39_P1S14PM300. Taxonomy (NCBI): domain Bacteria; kingdom Pseudomonadati; phylum Pseudomonadota; class Gammaproteobacteria; order Vibrionales; family Vibrionaceae; genus Vibrio; species Vibrio sp. V39_P1S14PM300. The sequence goes on along the minus strand of NZ_WXWP01000176.1, from coordinate 7,292 downwards.
GGTGTTGAGCCTCAGTCAGAAACTAACTGGCGTTACGCTGACGAATCTCACGTATCACGTCTGATTTTCGTTAACAAACTGGACCGTATGGGCGCTGACTTCTACAAAGTTGTAGATCAGGTACAAAACGTTCTAGCGGCAACTCCTCTAGTAATGACTCTGCCTATCGGTATCGAAGAAGATTTCGTTGGTGTTGTTGACGTACTAAGCCAGAAAGCATACGTATGGGATGATTCTGGTCAGCCAGAGAACTACGAAGTTCAAGACATCCCTGCAGACATGGTAGAGAAAGCTGCTGAATACCGTGAAATGCTGATCGAAACTGCTGTTGAGCAAGACGACGACCTGATGATGGCTTACATGGATGGCGAAGAGCCTTCTCTGGAAGACATCAAACGTTGTATCCGTAAAGGTACTCGTGATCTGGCATTCTTCCCAACTTACTGTGGTTCAGCGTACAAGAACAAAGGTATCCAACTTATTCTTGACGCGGTAGTAGATTACCTACCATCGCCAACAGAAGTAGATCCTCAGCCTCTGACTGACCCAGACACAGGTGAAGCGACTGGTGAAGTTGCGACTGTATCTGCAGATGAGCCACTAAAAGCGCTTGCGTTCAAGATCATGGACGACCGTTTCGGTGCTCTGACCTTCATCCGTATCTACTCAGGTAAGATGAAGAAAGGCGATACCATCCTGAACTCTGCAACTGGTAAAACAGAGCGTATCGGCCGTATGGTTGAGATGCACGCTGACCAGCGTAACGAGATCGATGCAGCACAAGCTGGTGACATCATCGCTGTTGTTGGTATGAAGAACGTTCAAACTGGTCACACTCTGTGTGATCCAAAACACGAATGTACTCTGGAACCAATGATCTTCCCAGAACCAGTAATCTCTATCGCAGTTAAGCCTAAAGACAAGGGCGGCAGCGAGAAGATGGGTATCGCGATCGGTAAGATGGTTGCAGAAGATCCATCATTCCAGGTTGAAACTGACGAAGATTCAGGCGAAACCATCCTGAAAGGTATGGGTGAACTTCACTTGGACATCAAGGTAGATATCCTGAAGCGTACTTACGGCGTTGAGCTGGAAGTAGGTGCTCCACAGGTAGCTTACCGTGAAACCATCACTCAGCCTGTTGAAGACAGCTACACGCACAAGAAACAGTCTGGTGGTTCTGGTCAGTTCGGTAAGATCGATTACCGCATCAAACCAGGTGAGCCAAACTCTGGCTTCACGTTCTCTTCATCAGTAGTTGGTGGTAACGTTCCTAAAGAATTCTGGCCTGCAATCGAAAAAGGTTTTGCTGGCATGATGGAAAACGGTGTTCTGGCTGGCTTCCCAACGCTAGACGTTGAAGTTGAGCTGTTCGACGGTGGTTTCCACGCAGTTGACTCATCAGCAATCGCGTTCGAAATCGCAGCGAAAGGCGCATTCCGTCAGTCTATGCCTAAAGCGGGCCCGCAGCTTCTTGAGCCAATCATGAAAGTTGACGTGTTCACTCCAGAAGATCACGTTGGTGACGTAATCGGTGACCTGAACCGTCGTCGTGGTATGATCAAAGACCAACAAGCTGGTACTACTGGCGTACGTATCAAGGGTGATGTACCTCTGTCAGAAATGTTCGGCTACATCGGTACTCTACGTACAATGACTTCTGGTCGTGGTCAGTTCTCTATGGAGTTCTCACACTACGCACCATGTCCGTCAAACGTTGCTGAGCAAGTAATCGCAGAAGTTAAAGAGCGTAACGCTAAGAAGTAATTCTTTGGGTTAAGTTAAGCGATTGACAAAAGCCCCGTAAGTGAAAGCTTACGGGGCTTTTTTATGTCTGTTGTCTTGTGCAGTTCTGCTCAGATGGTGTGGATACCACGTTAGTATTTGGCTTCAATCACCGTCAGATTATACTGAGCTTCACATTGAAATTGTGCCGCTTGCTCCTCAATCCACTCACAGAACAGGGCGATTTTAGGACGCCGGAAATAGCCTGCAGGAGCACACAAATAATATTGGTATTCTGGCCTCAGGGCAATATCACCGATCCGAACCAGTTTGCCTTCCTGAATATAACGAAACGCCAGACTGTGTTTGGTCAGGGCGACCCCCTGAACGGCCAGCGCGCCTTCCAGAACGAACTGTGAGCCATGGTACTGTATGGTCGGTTTGGGTAACTGGCCAATGTTTTTCAGCCAGACGTCCCAATTAATGTCCGGCCAGGTATCTTCAATCAGTTCGGCACGGTGCAGGTCGTCAAGCTGATAGATGTTGTGCTGCTGTTGGTAGAGTGGATGGCACACCGGGTAGAGCACTTCGTCCATGAACAGGCGCGATTCCAGATTCGGATAGTGGCCGCGGCCATAACGAATACAGATGTCGACATTCGAGTCTTGAAAATTGATCAGTTCATTGCGCGGCTCAATCAACATCGCCAACTCTGGATGTTGCTGGCGGAACTGACCAATACGGGGCACCAGCCAATGTTGGGCAAACGATGGCAGGGTTGAAATCGAGAGTTGGTTCGGGTTGGGATCCTGGTTGACCTGACGCACGCCGTCCTGAATGTGATCGAAACCACGCTTAGTCTGCTGATACAAAATGCCGCCTTCCGCGGTGAGTTTGACACGCCGGTGTTGCCTGATGAACAGCTCAACCCCCAACCAATCTTCCAACTGGCGGATCTGCTGACTGACCGCTGCGGCGGTCACAAACAACGCTTCTGCGGCCAGTTTGAAACTACCCAATTCGGCAGCGGTATAGAAGTAATACAACCCTTGCAGAGGAGGCATGCGTTCTTTCACTTAAGTTCTCCTTAACTTAGTGCCAGTGAGTATCGTTTGTCGAAATGGCAGATAACGTTAATTATTAGTCATACAAACGCTGCTTACAAGGAGGCTGTATGAACACAGTTATCACTACACACCAGAGAGAATCCAAAAAAGTAACTGGTACTTTTGTTAAGAATTACTTTTGCCAGTTAAAACGTTGGCATCACAACTACCGTTCGCGTCGTCACTTGAATGAATTGCCGCCTCACCTGTTGGATGATTTGGGACTGAGCCCTGATCAGGTGGCATCTGAAGTGAGTAAGCCCTTCTGGCGCAACTGAATCATCGGCTGAGCTGAGCCACTTCACGGTGCAGCCAGTCGGTAAATGCCTCTATCCGGGCACGGCGGGAGGAGCCGGGATCGTGGAACAGGGTATATCGCACGCCAGGTGACATACCGATGTCAAACGGCTTGACCAGTAAGCCGCGTTCCACGAAATCGCCCGCCAAACTGTCGGTGCCCAGACACACACCGTGTCCTGCCATCACTGCACTGAGCCCCATATCAAAGGTACCGACTTCCATCCATTGAACCTTCTCTTCGCTCATTTCAACTCCGGCTTCGTGAAACCAGTTCTTCCAGGTGAAGTTTTTTGTATCCACTCCGTGGATAAGCCAACATTGCAAAAGCTGCTCGGGGTGTGTTAGTTGCATCGAGTCGGCCAGTTCAGGGGAACAGAACGGATAAACCGCTTCCTCGTACAGCACCTCTTTACATAGATTGGTGCCGAGATCGGTAGTCAGCCCTTGGCGGATTGCCACATCGACTTCGCCGTATTTTATCACCGGGTGTTCCGTCGTGGCGTAAACCCGGATCGGGATCAGTGGGTGCTCCATGGTGAATTTCCAGAGTTTCGGCATCAGCCAACGGGAAGCAAAAGAAGGCGTGGTGTTCACGGTCAGCATGCCTTCCAGCGGCTCGGACTGAATCGCGTTCAGGCCATTCAGAATGTGTTCGAATCCATTACTGACTTGCTGATAGAGAGTGGTCCCTTTGGCGGTCAGACGCATGTCACGCCCCTGACGAACGAATAATTTGCACGCCAGTTCATCTTCGAGTTGACGTATTTTCTGACTGACCGCCGCCTGGCTGATGTGCAGCTCCAGAGCGGCCTTACTGTAACTTTGGTGCCGGGCTGCGGCCTCGAAATAACGCAGCGCGGCTAGGTGCCTGAGTCGATTGTCCATAATCTGTACTTATAGTGATTGTCATGAATGATCGTTCGTTATCTTAGCGGAACCACACCATAATTCGTTGAAAAAGCGGAGAGTAAAGGTAGGAAGCGCAATGAAGATCGCAATTAACTGGCATTTTGAATTGATATGGAGTTTGAACAAGGAAAGCCTGACTTATAAAGAACCTAAGCCATCATCGAATGAGTATGCGTTACTGAATCCGCATCTACAACGTGATACCGGCTTAAATTCTTCACATCAGGCAAGTCGTCACTACAGTGATTTTCTCTAATTGGCGCTGGGGCAGGGCACATTGGTGAAAAGTGAGAAGATGGAACAGATAGAAAGAAAAAAGCTGCCTCATCAGGGCAGCTTTTATGTTGTGCGTTATTCTTCCCACACGACCAGTTGACCTTTCGGCCAGTTCTGACCCATGTCGTGGTACTTCTGCTCCAGAAGGTGGCGTTTGATCTTCAAAGTGGGGGTCAGAATACCGTTTTCGATACTCCACGGCTCTTTGATCATGAGCACCCCTTTGATCTGTTCATGCGATTCCAACTCTGAGTTCATGCGATCGATGACTTTTTTGGTGGTGCGTTCATAACGGGCACGATCAAAGTTAGGAAAATCATGCGGAACCACCAGAAGGATCGGCGCAGGTAGCCCCAGTCCAATCAAACACATCATTTCGACACGACTGTATTCAAACAGCTTTTTCTCAATGGGAACCGGAGAGACAAATTTGCCCTTCGCCGTTTTAAAGGTGTCTTTTTTACGCCCCATGATCGTCAGGTAGCCATCTTGGTCAATCTTGCCGATGTCACCCGTGTGTAGCCAGCCGTTGTCATCAAACGCTTCCTGGGTCGCGATGTCGTTCTTATAGTATCCGGAGAACAGCCCTTTTCCTCGCACCATGATCTCTTCATCGGCGGCAATACGCAGTTCAATACCGGGGCCGGCATTCCCGACGGTACCGATTTTATCGGCGCGGAATGGGTAGTTAAGTGTGCTGTAGGCAAATGATTCCGTCATCCCCCAGGCCTCAGTAATGTTCAGGCCGACGCTGCGATACCATTCCAGCAGCGCGGGTGAAACCGGGGCGGAGCCACAACCGAGGACACGAGCCTGATCCAGGCCCAGACCGTCGGCAAGTTTTTTCTTGATCAGGGTATTGATGAACGGAATTTTGAGCAAAAGATTGAGCTTTCTCTGTGGCAGCTTGTCCTGAATACGTTGCTGAAACAGGGTCCACAAACGAGGCACCGAGATAAACAGGGTTGGGCGCTGCATTTTTACATCTTCAATGAAGGTGTCCAGCGACTCGGGAAAAGCCGTCGGGACACCGCCCATGATTGACGAGCCAAAGATGTAAACACGCTCGGTAATGTGCGCCAGCGGCAGATACGAGAACAGACGATCGTTTTCTTCGATACCGATATGATTGATCAGCTGCTGCGCTGACCAACTGAACGCGCCATAGGTGAGCATGGCCCCTTTGGGTAAGCCGGACGTACCCGAGGTGTACACCAGAGACATCAGTTTATCATCGTAATGTTGTGGACGTTCTGAGCAGGGTTGCGACTGGGCGAGCAACTGTTTGTACTGATGTTGGCACTTAGGCGCTGAGTCATAGGGCAGTGCAATGCTGATGAGATCTGGTATGGCATCGATGACTTGCTGAGTGGCGTCAGCATTGTCCAGTTTGCCGCCGATCAGGGCTTTACTTTCACTGTGAGTGACGCAGTACTCAATGGTGTCAGCCCCTGCCGTAGGGAAGATCGGCACGCTGATGTAATCACCCAGCATCATGGCCAGATCACAAATAAACCACTCGGCACAGTTCTTTGATACCAGGGCGACTTTGTCGCCTGGATGAACGCCCAGTTCTCTGAGGGCGGTCACCAGGCGCAGTGCCTGATCGGCAACCTCTGCATAGGTGTACTCAACAAACTGGCGATTAATGATCTGTTTTAGATAGACTTCATTTGGGCGTTCCTCTGCCCATTTTAAAATCATTTCATTGGGGGGCGGGAGAGCGCAGGTTGTTTTGCTTAACTCGTTAGGCTGAATCATTCTCTAACTCCGTGTTATTGGCAAATTGGTTTAATAATTATTATGTTAAAAGCTTGTTAAGATTAGCATGTTGCCTTTTCTTTGGAAATCAAGATTAACGGGTTAGAGACAAGAGAGTGATCTGGTTAATGTAATTGGCGATACACGCCGGGTGAAACCCCAGTTCGCTTCTTGAAGATGCGAGAAAAGTAAGAGATATCACGATACCCACATTGATAGGCGACAAACGCAATTTTGGCTTTTCTGTCTTCCAACAGGATCTTTTTTGCCAATGAAATCCGCTTTTCAATCAGGTAGTCGCGAAAACTTTGCCCCATTACTTTATGAAACAGTTTGGAAAAGTAGGTCACAGAGTAGTGGCATTTGGCTGCCGCATCCTCCTCTCTGATGGTGGTACTCAGGTTGGAATCAATGAAACGCACGATCCGCATGATCTCATCACTGGGATGGGAGTTTAGTACCGGGGTTTGTTGAGAAACATCCTCTTGCTTGAGCAACCTATGAGTGAGGGTCATTAACCAGTTCTCAAATATGGAGTAATTCAGATCACAGTGATCAAGCACAACTTTCAATTCCAGAAACTCGTGATTGATTTCTCCGTTGTAGATTAACACCAAGTTTTTATTCAAGTTCTGGCAAATTTTTATCGCAGTTAATAATAAATTTTGATTCTGATTAGGATCGTAATAAAAAAAGCAAAATGTAATTGCAGGCTCACTTAAAATAGAAACATCACTACCGCTATCGATAATATTGAAATAACGCTTAATGATCGATGCCTTATCCTGAGGTAGAAAAGTGGTCGATTTTCCCAACCAATGGCCAGATTTTAATTCATCCATTGTCCGACTTCCCTTCATAAAAAATCGTTTAAGCCATCTTTATCTTTAATACCCAGCCAGGTTTTATTTCCATGCTTTCAGACTAGAAGAGAAGCAAAATTGTGCAAGTTAAGTGCAGTAAATAAACCGCCATTAATACGCTAAATCCAAGTGTTTAAGTTGATCTTTGTCCTATTAAATGATGGTTTTATGTATAGATTTGTCATTTGTGTTTCGTTTTTGAGACTTTTTCGATTTGATCTTGGATGAGCAACTGGTTTTTTACTTAGTCACTAAGCCTGATTTTTGTTGCTTTTTTGGTTTGATATTCTGATTTATTGGGTTTTCGTTGGTTTAGATTCCATTATGTGATGTGTTTAATAGTGACTAATTG
>NZ_WXWP01000329.1:0-9400 GCF_009904765.1 Vibrio sp. V39_P1S14PM300 | reverse complement strand
AAAAAAGAATCTTAAGGTGATTTTTATTTTTAAAGCTTTCGCTCTAACTTTAAGATCGTTCGACTTGATAGCATTCAGTTTCAGCGAACATTTACAATGAAAACAAATAAATCTCTTGTGTCACTGGCCGTGGCATTTGGCCTGACCGCATTCACCACCACCACTCAGGCCGCTGGCTTTCAGCTAGCAGAATACTCCGCAACAGGTCTAGGCCGCGCGTACGCCGGTGAGGCAGCAATGGCCGACAATGCCGGTGCTCAATGGCGCAACCCAGCCATGATGACCTACCTGCCAGGCACACAAACTTCAGCCGGTGTGATTTATGTGGATCCAAACGTCGATATCGACGGCCACATTAACGCAAGCGGACAGCAGTTGCCGGCATCCTCAGATGACTTTGCTCACGATGCCTTCATCCCAAGCTTTTACTTGTCGCACCAACTGAGTGAGCGCCTGTTCCTCGGCTTAGCACTAAACACCAACTACGGCATGGAAACCGAACTGTCGAATGACTTTTCCGGCTCCCACTTTGGCAATGAAGCGATGGTGAAAACCATGGAAGCGAACGTCAACATCGCATACAAAGTGACTCCGGCGGTGAGCCTGGGCGGCGGTTTGCGCTACGTACGTGGTGAAGGTCATTTCGGTGCAACAGTACCAGCCCAGACGGAACTGGCCACTCAAGGCATACTCAAGCAAGGCACGACGCTGAAGTACATGGAAGGTGATACCGATGCATGGGGTTGGCAGGCCGGGGCAGCATGGCAGATCAACCCAAACCACCGTATTGGCTTTGCCTATAAATCGGAAGTCAAACTGGATCTGGAAGGCCACGCGGAAGGCATCGGTTTTGGCCTGCAAAATGGCCAACGTCTGAGTGGCTCTATGGAGCTACCTATGCCTGCGACCGCGGAACTGGCCAGTTTCCACCAGCTGACTGATCGTCTGGCCATGCATGCCAGCATCAACTGGACCGACTGGAGCGCTTTCGAAAAACTGGAAGCGGACCTGGATGTGATTGGCAAGCAGATGGTGAAAGAAGAAAACTGGCGGGACAACTATCGTTTCGCTATCGGGGCCACGTATCAGCTTGATAGCAAACTGGCACTGCGTACTGGTGTGGCGTACGACACATCGGCAGTCAGCGATAAAAACCGCACCATCACCATTCCGGAAACCGACCGCACCTGGCTAAGTGTCGGCGCCTCATACGACGTCACGAAGAACTTCAACTTAGATGCGGGCTTTACTTATATCATCGCTAAAGACGCAGACATTGTTGAGTCGCGTGGCTACCCTTCGGATGACGCAGCTCAGGATGTCGGCGGCCAGTTTGTCGGTGAGATATCCGGCAGCGTCTGGTTGGTGGGTGTTCAGGCAAACTACCGCTTCTGATCCCGATCCAATAAAAAAGGCTTGGTTTACCAAGCCTTTTTTATTCAGAACTCTTCGTCCAAATATTCATCCAGATACTGCTCTTCGTCTTCACTGTATTCATCGCTTTGCGCTTCTGCAGTAAAATCACGACGTTGCAGGTAGACATCACGCGCCAGCGCGTACGGATCCGGTGAGTTTTCTAATACAGCTTCCTGAGAAACTAACGCGGCCCGAGTCTCCATGCCTTCCAGCGCCCATTTACCCGCTGCGGCCCAGATATTTAGGTATGACAGAGGCAGGTACAAACCGTCCACCACATCGGTCGATTCACGCACCGTCCATGGCCCATAGCCAGGCACCATCACGTAAGGACCATTACCCACCCCATAATGACCGACGGCATCACTGAATGCTTTGTCATCGTATTTGGTGATACCGGCTTCAGAAGCGATATCAAAAAGACCAAAAATACCAAATGTGCTGTTGAGGAAAAAGCGGGTGAAGTGGTCCACGGCCTTGCTGCCGTTTCCCATGATCAGGTTATTGATCACGCTGGATGGTTCATCCAGGTTAGAGAGAAAATTGGCAATACTGCTGCGCACCGGTGTCGGCACGTAATTGACGTAACCAAGAGATACCGGTCGGACAAAATAGGGATCCAGGTAGTCGTAGTTGAACGTCCACATGGTCCGGTTAAACCCTTCGATTGGGTCATTCACCTTAGGGTTGGGCTCGGCGTATTCAGGTGCACTGGTACAGCCCACAACCAGGAGACAACTCATTGCCGCTGACAAAAATCGTGACTTTTTAGTCATCATAATTATTCTATTCCATACAAAAAGGCCGATGCATGCACCGGCCTATTGGCTCATTAAATGCAATTGCTGGCTATTAATACTGTTTATTAATCTCAACTGCAACCGGTTCGCCTAATTTCACCGCTTGGCTCTCACCATACCAGTCACCATCACGCGTTGCGACATTGCCGTCTTCATCAATCCGGACCCGCACCATAATGTTGTCCAGATCCGACAGCTTGCGCCCCTGTACCATGCTGTTCCCGTCATCAAGAACAACCGTTCTCGGGAAAGCTCCCAGTGGATAGCGTGCTGCCGCAACTGGCATCGGCGCACCATCGGCACTGTGAATCGAAACAATCAAAGCCGCATCAGGGTTAGCACTGATACCCTGTGCCAATGAGATGGTCACCGAAACCGATTTTCCTTCGCCTACAGCTTGCCCCATCTGCTTTTTCGCATTGGCAATGCTGCGGGTCAGCATTTCATAACGCTCGTCGTCCGGCCCAATCATCTGCTGCATGATGGTCCAGTATTTCACTGCCCCAGCATAATCCTGTTGCTCGTATGCATCAAAGGCCAAAAGTGAGAATACCCGAATATCAACATAGTCTTTTTTGAGCAAGGTGCCCAATAACTCACGAGCTTTGTCTTGATCGAATTCATCCGGCGACAACATCAGTGCCTGTGCATAGCCCAGCTTGACGTCGTCGTTATCCGGCTCTAGATCATACGCGTGTTTCATCGAACCTGTAGCGGTTTCCACGTCACGGTTAGCCAGACCAATCCGTCCCAACAGTAACCAACCGGTCGAATCGTTGGGTTGGTAATGTAAGCGGGTACGCAGCGCCAGCGTCAGATCGTTCATCTCGTCTTCCGTCAGGGCTACGCCTTGTGGTGACATCAGTTTTTTTGATAATGCCGGCAGATTTTCACTCACCTGTTGCCAATGCTCGACCTGCTGACTCCCACCAAATTTGAAATACATCGCGTAGGACAGGCCCACCACCAACAGAATCGACGGGATCAGAATGGCCCGAGTCGATACCGTGTTGTCAGAGTTCGGTTTATCACCACCCGGAATATCATCCAGCAACGACTGTTTGAGGTCGGAAATCAAATCCTGTTGATCATCTACCAGCCCTTCCTCAGTTTCTTCTTCCAGTTCCGACAGACGGTCTTTATAAAACGCTTTGTTGAGTTCGTCCCGCAGCGCGGCATCGTTGTTGACTTTTTTCTTGATCATCGGCATCGCGATAAAGAAAACCGCGATCAGGACAAGCGCCACCGTGGAAATCCAAAATAGTGTCATGACTGCTTATCTCCGTCGTTCTTCTCTTCATCCAGCAAGGCTTTTAGCCGCGATTCTTTTTCGTCATCCCAAGTTTCCGTCTGAGTCACTCGTACTTTGCTACGTCGACTGCGCAGGACAATCACCCCAAAACCGATCACGATCACCACCAACGGGCCAAGCCATAAAATCGATGTCGATGCTGTAAACGGGGGGTTATAGGTCACAAAGTTGCCGTAGCGTGCCACCATGTAATCCACGATTTCCTGCTTAGATTTGCCAGCTTTGGTCATCTCATAGACTTTCTGACGCAGATCCTGCGCCAGTTCCGCGTTGGAATCGCTGATGCTGTTATTTTGACATTTCGGGCAACGCAGAGTGTGGCTCAACTCTTTAAATTGCTGCTCTTGCTCTGGTGTATCAAATTCATATACCTGAATGGCAGCCATGGCCAGTGTTGAAATACTCAGGCTGGCAACGATAGCTAGGAGGCATTTTTTCATTGCTGCGCCTCCTCAAGCATTGACTGATAGATTGGTTGCAACTGAGTCTTCCAGTTTTGCGGATTCACATCCCCCACATGGCGATAACGAATCACACCGTTAGCATCGATCAAGAAGGTTTCCGGTGCACCGTACACGCCCAAATCCAGCCCCAGCATGCCGTCGCCGTCGAACAGGCTAATCAGATACGGATTGCCCAGTTCATTCAGCCATTTCACGGCTTTGTCACGCTGATCTTTGTAATTCATACCGATGATCTTAACGCCGTCGCCCGCCAGTTGATTCAGGTACTGGTGCTCGGCGTAACAAGTCGGACACCAGGTCGCCCAGACGTTCAGCAGCAGCGGCTCACCTTTAAAAATCGACTGGTCGTACAACTTGCCGGGTTCAGCCAGATCTTCCAGACGAAAATCGGGTACCGGTTGACCAACCAGTACTGACTCCAGTTTCGTTGGATCATCACCTTCTGAATTTTTCACCAGTTGAGTCGCAAACACTGCCACCAACCCCAGGAAAGCAAGCAATGGAATAAAAAGAATTTTCTTGTTCATTTACGCCTCCTGAGTTTTTACCGTTTTACGAAAACGGTAACGTTTATCACTGATGGCCAGAGCACCACCCAGCGCCATCAACAGGGCACCGGCCCAGATCCAACGCACAAACGGTTTATAGTAAATGCGCACCGCCCAGGATTTGTTGTCATCCAAGCGCTCTCCCATCGCAATGTACAGATCACGGGTCACGGCGCGATCGATGGCCGCTTCAGTCATCATTGAACGAGCCGTACGGTAAAAACGTTTTTCGGCGTGCAGCGTATTAACATATTGTCCGTCGCGAGTGACTTCGAAGTCGGCAATATAACCGTCGTAGTTCGGGCCGTCTTTGTCACGCAGCCCAGCAAAGTAGAAGTCGTAACCTTCAATCTGATAGTGCTCACCCGGAGCAAGGCGTACATCGCGTTCGATGCTGTAATTCTGCACCATGGCAATACCAATAACCGTCACCGCCAATCCGATGTGCGCCAGCATCATCGACCAATGGCTGCGCTGCAGTTTCTTCAGACCGGTGAAGAAATCATGACGGTGCGTCGCTCGCTCATACAGCTCCACGCCGTGCATCAGAATGATCCAGAATGCCATCACCCAACCAATGAACGCCATGTTACTGAAGTGAGGCGACAGCAGTTGGACCAGAGCGGCGGCGGCAGCCAGAGAAATCGCGCCACACACCAGCATCGGCTTGACCAGCTTGGTCAGATTATCGCGCTTCCAGCGCAGCAGCGGACCAATCCCGAGCAGGAAGGCGAACGGAATCATCAACCAGGCAAACAACATATTGAAGAACGGAGCCCCAATAGACACAGAGCCTAAGCCAATTTGCTTGTGTACCAATGGCAGCAGCGTCCCTACCAGCACCACCACTAAGGCAGCAATCAGCAGGACGTTGTTGGCCAGCAGCGCGTTTTCACGCGACACCAGTTCAAAATTGCCTCGCACACGTACTGACGCACCTTTGAGTGCGAACAGAAGCAGCGAGCCCCCAATTACAAACACCAGGAACCCCAGAATAAACATACCGCGAGACGGATCGGATGCAAACGCATGCACCGAAACCAAGATACCCGAACGCACCAGGAATGTGCCAAGCAGGCTCAAAGAGAACGCCGAAATCGCCAGTAAGACCGTCCAGGCTTTGAACGTGCCGCGCTTTTCTGTCACCGCCAATGAGTGCATTAGCGCTGTGCCCGCCAACCAAGGCATGAAAGATGCGTTCTCGACCGGATCCCAGAACCACCAGCCGCCCCAGCCCAGTTCGTAGTAGGCCCACCATGATCCCAGAGCGATGCCCAATGTCAGGAATAACCAGGCAGCGGTAGTCCACGGACGCGACCAACGAGCCCAGGCTGTATCAAGCCGACCAGTCATCAGTGATGCAATGGCAAACGAAAACGCCACCGAGAAACCAACGTACCCCATGTACAACATCGGCGGGTGAATGATCAGCCCGGGGTCTTGCAGTAGCGGGTTCAGATCGCGGCCGTCGATCGGGAAGAAAGGTAAGGTACGGATAAACGGGTTAGACGTCACTATAATGAACAGTAAAAAGCCAACGCTGATCATGCCCATTACCGCCAGAACACGGGCCACCGACTCCTGCGGCATGCCACGGCTGAATGTCGCCACCGCCACGGTCCAGCCCGCCTGGATCAGGACCCAGAGTAACAGGGAACCTTCGTGAGCCCCCCAAACGGCCGTTAGCCGGTAATACCACGGCAGTTGGCTGTTTGAGTTACTGGCCACATACTGCAACGTGAAATCATTGGTGTAGAAGGCCCACAGCAAAACACAGAATGACAGCATCAACAATACGAACATGCCCCAGGACAGCGGGCGGGCGGTATTCATCAGCATCGTGTTGTTACGCGATGCGCCCATCAATGGCAGAATGCTCAGCAGCACTGCCAGTGCCAGCGACACGATTAAGGCGAAATGGCCTATCTCAGCAATCATTGACCGCTTCCTTGTTTTTGTTGTTCGGTGTACTTCAGAGGCTGATGGTTTTTCTGCATCGCTTCTGCAATTTCCGGTGGCATATATTCTTCATCGTGTTTCGCTAACACTTCGAAAGCTTCGACCGTCGTGGCATCTTTTAACACGCCTTGCGCCACAATCCCCTGCCCTTCACGAAAAAGGTCCGGCAGAATACCGTCGTAAACCACCGTGACTTTCGGGCCAACGTCATGCAATAAGAACGATACCCGTAGAGACTCCGGATCGCGTTTCACGGAACCTTTGACGACCATGCCACCAATACGCAAACGCTGACCGACTTCTGGCTTCGTGCCGTCCGGTTTTCCGTTCACCAGCTCAGTCGGCGTGTAAAACAGATCCATATTCTGATTGAGTGCATACAGGATAAGGCCCACTGTTGCCGCAATGCCAACAAAGATCGCCAGAACAATTCCGAGCCTCTTTTTACGTCTTGGGTTCATAAGGTGTTCTCCATATTTTTAGCCGCATCAATTCGAGCCTGACGTTCCACTTTTGCCTGAACGTCTCGCAGCAAGCGCTGGCCGCGACGAAGACTGACCAGCAACAGAATAAGCAGAGCCAGGAAAGTAATGCCAAACGCACTCCACACATAGCCGGCGTAGCCGCCCATGGCAAAAAAATCACTCAGCGATTCAAAATGCATGTTACTCACCTCGCCCGGTTTTTGCGGTTGCTAGAGTCACCACCCAAGGGCGGTGGCTTTCTTTACTGATGATTTCATTTCTCAAACGCACCATGGTGACCGCGCCGAAAAAGAACGCGAAGCCAAAAATATTCAGCAGCAGTGGCCACAGCATGTCACTGGAAATCGACGGTTTTTCAAACTTAGTAATGGTGGCGCCCTGATGCAGGGTATTCCACCACTCGACAGAGAAGTGAATGATCGGCAGATTAACCACACCGACAATCGCCAGAATGCCAGCTGCTTTCGCGGCAGTCTTCTGGTCATCAAACGCATGCGACAGGGCAATAACACCCAGATATAGGAACAACAGAATCAATTCAGACGTCAGACGCGCATCCCACACCCACCAGGTGCCCCACATCGGCTTACCCCAGATAGCCCCCGTTAGCAGCGCAATAAAGGTAAATACCGCACCAATTGGCGCCATGGCCGATACCGCCATATCAGACAGCTTCACTTGCCACACCAGACCGATGAAGGCTGCAATGGCCATCGACATGTAGACCCCCATCGACCAAATCGCTGCGGGAACATGGATATAGATGATCCGGAAACTGTCGCCCTGTTGATAGTCTGCGGGTGCATAAGCCAGCCCCAGAACTGTACCGATGCTTAAACACACCAGTGCTAATGCGGCAAACCAGGGTAACAATTTACCGCACAGCTGATACGCAGATTCGGGCTTGGCGTAGGGATGAAGCCATTTCCACATTGCTTGTTCTCACTCTTACTTCGTATTGTTGAACGCGTCCCCAGTGCTTGGTGACAAACTTCACACTAATGTAACGCGGGCACATTTTATAATTGCTTTTATTGTCTTTAACTTTGATCCAGTCGACCTAATTTACACTTACCCGGAGAGCAGCGCTGATCGCAAACGGCGTCAAAGTGGTCGCCCCTGCCAGCATCGCCCCCAAAATCGCTAACTGCCCGTTATACGCCATGTTAAGGGACGCGGCATCAATCGCAGAAGTGGCAAAGATTAAAACTGGAATATAAAGCGGTAAAACCAACAGGCTCAGTAGCACACCGCCTTTTTGCAGGCCCACCGTCAGCGCAACGCCAATGGCGCCGATGAAACTCAGAGTCGGCGTACCGACCAGCAGGGTCAATACCACAGCCAGCCAGGTATTAAAATCGAGTGACAATAAGATCGCCAAAAGCGGACTGATCAGGATTAGGGGCAAGCCCGTCAAAAGCCAGTGCGCCATGACCTTGGAGATCACCACGATCGGTAGCGGGACCGGCATCAGCATCATTTGCTCCAGTGATCCGTCCTGAAAATCATCACGGAACAAACGTTCCAACGAAAGCAGCGCGGACAACAAGGCAGCCACCCATACGATGCCCGCTGCAATGCGGGCGAGCAAGCTTGGCTCTGGGCCGATGCTAAGCGGAAAGAGGGTAATAACAATAATGAAAAACCACAGCGGGTTAAAAATGTCGGCCTGACGACGGAATGCGATAAGGAGTTCACGGCGGACAATGGTGGTCATGGCAGCGATCATGCTCAGTCTCCCAACTTAATTTTGCGCAGTTTGGGATTGTCAGCAAACATGTCCTGATGCGTGGTCAGAATAACAATGCCTCCCTTTTCCGCTTGTTGTAGAAACAAAGCTTCCAGCACTTTGACTCCTTGTTTATCTATGGCCGTCAAAGGTTCGTCCAGAATCCATAACTTATGCTCACTTAGCCACAAACGCGCCAGAGCAACGCGGCGTTGCTGGCCCGCGGACAACTGCGCCACAGGTACGTCTTCTCGCCCCGCCAAACCAACTTTCGCCAGAGCAAAGTAAATGTCATCTCGAGTAAGCAGATTAGTGGCATGCAGTGACTGATAAAAACGCAGGTTTTCGTATGCGGTCAGCTCACGCTTGACCCCGGTCTGATGACCGAGAAAGAGTAAATCCTGATGATACTCATCACGACTGTTTTCTATGGTTTGTTGATTCCAACACACTTGTCCATCATCACGATCGCCCAGACCCGCGATGATACGCAGCAAGGTGGTTTTCCCTGTGCCATTACGCCCTTCAATCTGAACCAGTTCGCCCGATTGTATGGTAAAAGAGAGGGATTCGAAGAGAATTCTTTCATCACGGATGGCCGTGAGTTGTTTTACTTCCAGCATGCGTTAATTAAGTGCGAAATCAGAGCGCTAAGTTTAACACAGCCAACTTAAGACTAAACAGAAT
>NZ_WXWP01000085.1:0-9494 GCF_009904765.1 Vibrio sp. V39_P1S14PM300 | reverse complement strand
GTCATTGACATTGCTGATGTTTTTACGCGTTAGCTTCTCGCTCAGTGATAAAATTCAGCGCCAATTTAATACGCGCAATCACTCGCTCACGACCAATCAATTGCATAACAGCATCCACAGATGGAGACTGACCACCACCGGTGACTGCAACGCGCAGCGGCATGCCGATCTTACCCATACCGATTTCCAGTTCGTCACACACTTCTTTAATAACGTTATGCAGGTTCTCGGTAGTCCAATCAGACAGCGCTTCCACTTTCGCCAACGCCAACTCTAATGGCGCTTTAGCCACGCCACGCAGGTGTTTCTTCGCCGCGCCCGCTTCAAACTCAGAGAAATCTTCGTAGAAGTATCGAATTTGCTCCGCAAGCTCAACCAAAGTATGGCAACGTTCACCGACCAGTTGAATCACGTCCGTAATGACCGGGCCATTGTCTGTGTTCAGCTTTTGGTTGTCTAAGTGCCATTGCAGATGTTCAGCTACGTACTGCGGATCAGACGTCTTAATATAATGGTTGTTCAACCACAACAGCTTTTCGGTATTAAAGGCCGACGCAGACTTAGAAATGGCGTTCAGGCTAAACATTTCGATCATTTCTTCTTGAGAGAAGATTTCCTGATCGCCATGTGACCAACCTAAGCGAACCAGATAGTTGCTCAGAGCATTCGGTAGGTAGCCTTCATCACGGTATTGCATGACAGAAACCGCGCCATGACGCTTAGACAGTTTCGCACCGTCATCGCCCAGAATCATCGCACAATGAGCAAAGGTCGGAACGGGTGCGCCCAGCGCCTCGTAGATGTTGATCTGACGAGGCGTGTTGTTGATGTGGTCTTCACCGCGGACAACGTGAGTAATACCCATGTCCCAGTCGTCTACCACCACAACAAAGTTGTAAGTTGGTGCACCATCCGTACGACGGATGATCAGATCGTCCATTTGTGCGTTACTGATCTCGATACGACCACGAATTTGATCATCGAAAACCACGCTGCCTTCTTTTGGATTGCGGAAACGTACCACACACGGGTCACCGTCTTTTGCCGCCGCGTTAGCCGCCACTACTTTCGGATGGTTCGCGTCGTAACGAGGCATCTCTTTATTCGCTTCCTGCTCTGCGCGGATCTCTTCGAGCAGTTCTTTAGACGCGTAGCACTTGTACGCTTTGTCTTCCTCCAGCAGCTTTTCGATCACTTCATCATAACGATCAAAACGTTTAGATTGGAAATAAGGACCTTCATCCCACTCCAGCCCCATCCACTTCATCCCCTCCAGAATCGCGTCTACGGCTTCCTGAGAGTTACGCTCCAGGTCAGTGTCTTCGATACGCAGAACAAATTCACCACCCTGGTTCTTTGCATATAACCAGGAATAAAGTGCAGTACGTGCACCACCAACGTGAAGATAGCCAGTCGGGCTAGGAGCAAAACGAGTTTTAACCGTCATTTGTCATTTACCTTTATGAGAACACTTCTGCTGAGATCATCAGCGCGAGCAATAGTTGGGCGGTATTCTAGCACTCCAGAAACATTCACGACAATTCGCCCTAAAGAAAACTTTTGTTCTCCGGGGGGATAAAGTACTCGTCCCCTCTTCTAACCTCAGTAAGCATCGTTGGCGATTCGGCAAGAAACTATCTTGAAAGAAAAAGCATCCAAAGGATTCACTCACAAATTGAATCAACGTTTTTGTTTATTTTTCCTGCTTGACCTTACCCTTGCGGCAAGGTTTATGCTCATTTACAGTAAACAAAAAGCAAGGATTTCAACATGAACCATTTCTCTATTGCCCTTTCCGGGCTCAGCTGTATGGGCTGTGCGAGAAAAGTCGAGCGCAGCCTGCAAGAGAACACCGACGCCGAAATTATCGAGCTGTCTCCGACACAGGTTGTGGTCAATACCTCCAAGTCGTTTGAGCAAATCCGGCGCCATATTACTGCGCTCGGTTATCAGGCTGGCAATAATGTTGAGCTGAATCTGTCAGGGCTGAGTTGTGACCACTGTGTCAACAAAGTCCGCACCGCACTGGAAGCAACTGAATCGGTCAGTGAAATCAGTATCGACACTCAACACCTGAGTGTTTACACCCCTCTCGCCCCGGAAGACATTATCGCGATCGTTGAGTCACTGGGATACCAAGCAATTCCGGCTGACTCAGCCGTACCCCCACAAGCAGATGAAGCACAAGTGAGCGCGCAAACTCAGGCGCAACATACACCTGACACAAAAGCCTCACCGGATAGCCTTGCGACTCACCTGTTGATTGAAGGCATGACCTGCGCAAGCTGCGTCTCCTCTGTTGAACGGGCTCTGTTGTCGGTTGAGGGCGTAGACAAAGCGCAGGTGAACCTGGCTGAACAAAGTGCGATCGTCTTTTCAAATCTGGCGCAGCCACAGTTGACCCAATCCCTGACCGATGCGGTTCGCACTGCAGGTTACAAAGCCAAACTGGTGGCCGACCCTGCCACGCAGCAGGAAGAGCAAGCCAAACAGTTGAAACAGCAACAACAGTGGCACCTGAGTGCCGCCATTAAAGGCTTAATCATCGGCGCCCCCCTTATGTTATGGGGAGTATTGGGTGGCAACATGATGATCCGCAATGCCAGTGATCAGTTCGCTTGGGGCATCGTGGGGTTGCTCTGCTTATGGTTGCTGGCCACGGCCGGACGCGACTTCTTTATCAACGCCTGGCAGGCACTGAAACACAAACGAGCGACCATGGATACATTGGTCGCTCTGGGCACGGGGTCGGCTTGGCTGTACTCGATGCTGGTGATTGCTTTTTCTGATTGGTTCCCCCCCGCCGCGCGTCATGTTTATTTTGAAGCCAGTGCGATGATAGTCGGCCTGATATCTCTCGGTCATTACATTGAAGCCAAGGCCAAAGCCAAAACCACCCGTTCACTGCAGGCTCTGATCAATCTGCAGCCTCAAACCGCGACTTTAATAGGCCCTCAAGGCGACGAAAGTATTGCGGTTGAGCAAATTCAGCTCGGCATGCAACTGCGCATCAAGCCGGGCGAGAAAATTCCGGTCGACGGAAAAGTAGTGAGTGGTGAATCGTATGTGGATGAATCGATGCTGACCGGCGAACCTCTTCCGGTCATCAAGCACACTGGCGAACCTCTCTCAGCCGGAACACTGAACAGTGATGGTTCACTGGTAATGGAAGCCACAGGTATCGGCGCTCAGACCATGTTGGCACGCATCATACGTCTGGTCCGTGAAGCGCAAAGCAGCAAACCTGCCCTTGCCAAATTGGCTGACCAGATTTCAGCGGTCTTTGTTCCCGTGGTAGTCGCGATTGCCATTGTGGCAGCGCTGATCTGGTTTGCCGTTGGCCCGGATCCAAGAGCAAGTTATATGTTGGTTATCGCGACAACCGTACTGATCATCGCCTGTCCATGCGCGCTGGGGCTGGCTACGCCACTTTCGGTCACCGTTGGCGTTGGCAAAGCTGCCGAAATGGGGATTCTGATCAAAGACGCCGATGTGCTTCAATCCGCCAGCAAAATCGACACGGTGGTGTTCGATAAAACCGGCACCCTGACTCAGGGCAAACCCGGTGTGCAGCAGGTGTTTACGTTTGGTATCAACGAACCGGCACTGCTTGAGCTGCTTTATACCGCCGAACGTCAGTCAGAGCATCCACTTGCCAAAGCCATCTGCCAGTATGCACGAGAGCATCAGGCGAATACTCTGGAAGTAGACACATTTGAAAACGTGAAGGGCCGAGGTATTAAAGCCACCATCGCAGGCCGGCGTATCTCGGTGGGCTCTCTGCAATACCTTGCTTCCTCTGGCGTGGATATGAGCATCGCGAAAGAGGCACAGGCCACGTTAGAGCGCAATGCTTGGACCCCCGTGGCCATTGCCGAGGAACAAAAGCTTATCGGCTTAGTCGCCATTGCAGACCCGCTGAAAGCCGAATCTCAAGACACGATTCAAGCATTGAAACAGTTGGGAATCCATACCGTGATGCTGACTGGTGATCACCAGTCTGTTGCGGATGCTATCGGTCAACAGCTCGGCGTTGATCAGGTGATCGCTCAGGTTCTGCCGGATGAAAAAGCTGGCCATATTGAAGCGCTCAAAAAACAAGGACGTAAAGTCGCCATGGTGGGTGATGGCATCAATGATGCTCCGGCTCTGGCGTTAGCAGATATTGGTATCGCGATGGGCAGCGGCAGTGACGTGGCGATTGAAAGTGCTCAGATGACTTTACTGAATTCTTCACCAATGGCTGTACTCAAAGCGATTGAACTGTCGAAGGCAACCATCAGAAATATGAAACAAAACCTGTTTGGAGCCTTTGTTTACAACTCCTTAGGCATTCCGGTTGCGGCTGGAGTTCTGTATCCGGCCTTTGGCTTCCTGTTAAGCCCGGTCGTTGCTGGTGCGGCGATGGCTTTGTCGTCAATCACAGTCGTCAGCAACGCAAATCGACTAAGATTATTTAAGTCCACTTTTGATTCTTAAGAGGTCAATATGAAACTAAAAACACTCTCGCTGCTGGTTCTGAGCGCGTTATCGACACAAGCACTGGCTGCCGAAATCATTAACCACAAATCACCCTACTGTGGTTGCTGCAGCGAATGGACCAAACACATGCGTGACGCTGGCTTTACTGTCACAGAAAAGCTGCACAAAGACATGAACAGCGTGAAGCAGCAGTACGGAGTTAAGCCTGAACTCGCTTCCTGTCATACTGCTGAAATCAATGGTTACGTGTTTGAAGGCCACGTGCCAGCCAAAGATATCAAGGCATTTCTCGATAACCCACCAGCCAATGCCAAAGGTTTAGCTGTACCGGGAATGCCTGTTGGCTCACCTGGTATGGAGTACGGAGACCAAAAAGACGCGTTTCATGTTTATGCGTTTAACGAGCAAGGCCAGGTCTACACCTTCAGCAGCTATAACCAATAAAGAAAGCCCCGTAAGACGGGGCTTTCTTACCTAAAATCTGAACGGATGTAAGTCACAACCTGATTTACACGATCCCATGGGATCGGATCAATCGTCGCATTCTCTGATTTTGCGCGCTCAAGAATATCTTGGTATTCCCAGCCTTTTCGATAGCTTGCTGCATCCCTGCCGTCAATGCTTTTATCACTCTCTTTCACTGGCGCGATCTCATCGATAAAGGTGTAAGTACCGCACCCAGACAGCCAAACTTTAGCCTGACCATTAGGGAGCAAACCAAAAACTACTTCATTCTCAAAGCAACTCACATTTTTATTATAAAGAAACTGTTGCCTCGCCAACATTTTAGTTTTGATCTCTTTCGATAACTTGAGTTGAGTGACAAAGAAGCGCTGATCAAACAGTGAGGTCCAGTAAACGTAAATACTATCAGGTAAATATCTCATCGCTGCAATCTGAGGCAAGCGTCTATTGCCGGATCCAAGGGGAAGAGCAAATCCGTCATAGTCAGGCAGCAACGCTCTAATATTAGATAAACGACTTGCCGCCATTGCCGCAGCGCTCGTGTCATTGTGCATCAGTGAGGTCCAATCTTGTGCCTCATTGATGCCATACGAACGACCTACTTTTACAGGATAGAATGAAGGAGTGCTAATCCTAACCTGCCATGGGGGAAAATCCTCAGGCAAGCTAGGAGAGCGAACGAATGCCAACACCGGAAAACTCAGAACAAAAACGAACACTGCAATTAAATGACGAATCAATTGATATTCCTAACTCAGTGAGGGAGATGTCCACAATAACATCGCTTAATGGCTAAAAGTCTTTGTTCTAAAGTCTGGACGAAGATAAGTCACAACCTGATTTACACGCTCCCATGGGATCGGATCAATCGTCGCATTCTCTGATTTTGCGCGCTCAAGAATATCTTGGTATTCCCAGCCTTGTCGATAGCTTGCTGCATCCCTGCCATCAATGCTTTTATCACTCTCTTTCACTGGCGCGATCTCATCGATAAAGGTGTAAGTGCCGCACCCAGACAGCCAAACTTTAGCCTGACCATTAGGGAGCAAGCCAAAGACTAAATCATTTTCGTAACAGTTCATTCGGTTGTCGTAGAAAAACTGCTTTTGGATCAACATCTTGGCTTTCAATTGTTCTGAAAGGTGAAACTGAGTGACAAAGAAGCGCTGATTAAATAATGATGTCCAATAGAGATACACCGTATCTGGTAAATGGTTCGTTTCAGCTATTTGACGTACGTACGAAACAGGAGGCCCTAAATACAGCTCAAAACCATCGTATTCGGGGAAGTCTACACGGACATTGGAGAGGCGGCTGGCAGACATTCCCGACATATGATTATGCAATAATGAAGTCCAGTCCTCGTTTTCATTCACTCCAAAGCCTCTATTAACAACAGCGGGATAAAAAGATGACATTGTGATGCCAACCCTCCACGCCTTAAGATCGTCTGGTAACTCAGGCAGATGAGTAAATGCACGAGCCTGATTGACAAAAAGGAGCAAGAACAACGCCAATATCAATTTCATGGAATCGTCGACCAGAGGTGAAAGTTGCGGTAACCAAGTTATCTTGGTTTGAAAGTGTATATCTTATTGACCTTGTCCCAAGGTATTGGCGTCAAGCTAACCTTCTCTTCATCAGCACGCTTTTGAATGCGCTCAAAGGTCCAACTGCTACGATAGCTTTCTGCATTACGTCCATCGGTATCTTCACTGTTTTCTGCTGCGGGTTCGAGTTCTGTCAGGTAGGAAAAACGATTGCAACCGGCGATCCAAACTTTGGCATGACCATTCGGTAATAATCCGAAAATCAAATCACTTTGGTAACAAGTGCGTTTGGCATTGTATGGACTCGTGGTCAGTACCATCATGCGTTGCTTGATATCATCCGTAAGTTCGAACTTGGTAACAAAAAAGCGCTGATTAAACAGTGATACCCAATATAAATATACGGTGTCTGGTAAATGGTTCGTTTCCGCTACCTGTCTTATGTAATTAACACCTGTACCAATATACAAACCAAATCCATCATAGTCAGGATCTAAACTTCTAACACCTTTCAAGCTTGTGGAGCCTATTGCCGCACTGGGCAACTGATTATGCAAAAGTGAAGTCCAATCCTCATCCGAATTAACACCATACCCTT
Organism: Vibrio sp. V39_P1S14PM300; assembly: GCF_009904765.1. Lineage (NCBI taxonomy): Bacteria > Pseudomonadati > Pseudomonadota > Gammaproteobacteria > Vibrionales > Vibrionaceae > Vibrio > Vibrio sp. V39_P1S14PM300. Next base: position 2,399 of record NZ_WXWP01000085.1, on the reverse strand, counting down.
GAGTGATATAAGCAGGATAAAATGAAGGAGACGCTATACCAATACGCCAAGCTAAAAAGTCATCTGGAATATTTGCGGCACTGGCAAAAGCATGTGCAGATAAACACGGGAATACTGTACAAAACAGGGCTAGCCAACGGATCATTTAACTTTCCTTACATTCAAAAACTTGCCTAATATACTGACCAGTCACTTTATGTTTATTTGGTTTGTTAGCCAGACCATTATCCGAAGAGTGGTGAATTAAATTAGCGGCGCGTAATGTATCCATGAGACGTACTTTAGTAAGCTCCGAGTAGATTGTATCTTGTAAGGCAGACTTCAGTACATTTCCAGCTAACGCATTTACATCCAGATCACCAATTTTACTAACAACCCTGTAATGTTTATGTCCCTGATTATCGAATTCTTTTTCTGAATCTGTAAGGAATGGAACGCACCTAGCCTGTGCCAAGCCATACATTAATCTGAGATAAATTCTTGACAGATCACCTTCTACGACTCTCTTTTTATATAGTTTCCCGATCAAGACTGGGCGGTTGCCCGCACCTCTGGAAACAAACTCTTTCGTATAATTGGAGGCTTCCCACCCTAAACTGACCTCCTTGGCCAGTTCCACATCTAGTCGCTTGCTAAGATACTCCCGTGTTCTTTCGTAGCTGTATACATTATCATTGTGAGGACGCTGCACTTTAGCAATGCACTTACTTTCCAAGCGTGGGAGCAAATACTCTGAATCGTCATAATATCCCGTAGCGTGATATCCGCCGCCTAAATCGGAGTGCGCTCCCGGTAATACGACTTCTAAAAAATGCCCGGCAGGGTTGAGCTTATTGAGACAAAAGTTGTAACGATATTCCGTTGTGGGATGCGCGGTCAAATGTACTGCGCTCTTTACTTTAGCAGGATCTAACCACAACCGGACATCGCCGTTGTCATTGTTGTGAGGAGTGAAGTCAGCCCGTCCAAAATCCACTATCGCCGCAACAGTATCAAACAGCCCTACAAAATTAGCGCAGCAATTTCGGGATTCATTCCAAGCGAAAGAGGAGGATAGAACTATTCCCTGAGATACCATCGCTTTTTCTAAGTTTTGAGCCAATTCACCACGACTTCCTTCAGCCATCACGTTAACAAAATGACGTGCTGCAGCAGCCCCGCGACTAAAACCAAAAACATCAAACTCAATACATCCTATCCCGTCAAACGTATAAGGTTCGATATCGACAGACAATTGAGACATGCGGTTACAGAGCTGTTCAATCCCCGTCGATACTTTGGCAACCACACCATAGTCACCGGTCCCTAGCGCCTGCCCTGGAAAAATGGACTCATCGGCTGGCTCGATTGCAGTACCATTTCCTGTGCCGATTCCGGTTACGTATTCTTTCAAAATATACGTGCTACTTTTATCGAGAGTATGAGGCTCCAAAGCAAAACTCGAATAAAGGTCATACAGTTTTTGTATGTTGGTCAGTTCATTTGTTGCACTACCATCAACGCTCTCATCATCTTGCCAGAACCAATAAAAACGATCGTTTGGATAACTAAAACAGTTGCCGGGTAAATCTTTAATTTTCACCTCAGAAGGAGAAATCCCTGCTTTTTTAGCAATTTCATTTTTACCTTGCTCAAAGCGTTGTTTCCATTCACCAATATACCGCTCAAACTGTTGCTTGCCCCATTGGGCACTGAATGTGTTGTTTCCTGTGCCATCGAAGAACATCCCGACGCGAAGCGTGATGTAATTAAACCCTCGCACTTTGATCAGGTAGCTGTTCCCCGACTCCAGATTTATCATATCGGCTTTGCCCGCTTGATGCCGCTCTGGCAACACTTGCTCGGGTTGCAGTACGACAAAATCCCCCGCCGTGGCATTCAGAAGTTGTCTGGGGGTGGCTTTATATCCCACTACGTTTTCTTCAATCCAGACACAGACAGGATCTTGCTCACCTTGATATGGTTTGCGCGCTTCCGAGTCCTGTAACCACGCAGGGTTGTCAAATTGTAGCTCGACGGCTCCTTGAGCAATATTACATAATAGAATGTTGCCTTGGCTGGCCTTGACAGGAAAACACTTGCCCGCACTATCTTTGAGTACTCCAGGCACGCTGTTAAACGGCTGGTTGTGCTCATCCACCAAGCGAATTTCAATCCAGTTGAGTTCACTGGCACTGCTACTCACCGACTGCTGTTGTTCCGCTTTATCGGTCCCGCCTTGCCAGAAAACACTGTGCTCTGGTGGATAACCTCCCTGGTCATCGGACGCCTTCGTCGGCTTTTGGTTCACCGCCGAAAGCGTACCTGCATTGCTGTACGCCTCTGCGGCCGCATCGTAATCGTAGGCATTGTCCTTCCAGAACATGGATGTCTCGGGCGGAAATGGAAATGGCTTACTC
>NZ_WXWP01000033.1:0-9616 GCF_009904765.1 Vibrio sp. V39_P1S14PM300 | reverse complement strand
CATCCGAAAACCACAACTGGTGAATGCCACCATGACCGTGATTGAACGTGTCGGTCTACACAATGCCAGCATCTCCCTGATCAGCAAGGAGGCCGGTGTGTCGACTGGTATTATCAATCATTACTTCGGCGGCAAACATGGCCTTCTGGAAGAGACCATGCGCGCCATTCTGCGTCAGTTGTCCGAAACGGTAACCTCTCGGTTAAGAGTTCTGCCCAAAGAAGCGCATCTACAACGTATCAATGCCATCATCGACGGCAACTTCGTCGGTTATCAGGCAGAAAATAAAGTCGCAAAAACCTGGCTTGCATTCTGGTCCTACTCGATGCATGACCCGGAATTAAAGCGCCTGCAGCGAGTGAACGAGAAACGCCTGCTTTCTCACTTACGAATTGAATTAAAAGCGTTGTTGCCGGGTGATACCGCAGAGATGGTTGCGCACGGCATTGCATCACTGATTGATGGTATCTGGCTGCGCGGGGCGCTCAACCCCGACGGTATTAACGCAGATAAAGCCCGAACCATCATCAACGATTATCTGGACAAACAACTCACGTTTTACGCCGGCCAGGCTTACTGATTGAGTCTCCGGTCGCCAGACGAGAGTTATGACAACTCCATCATTAAATCAAAATAAATTAAGTCAGCATGCATATGGAAAAGAAATCACAATACATCAACGGTCAGCACACTGAAGCGACCTCAGGCGAATGCTTTATCAGCTACAACCCAGCCAACGGCGAAGCCATCGCAGAAATCGGTCAAGCGTCGGCATCCGACGTGGAAGCAGCGATCGAATCAGCGCAGCGTGGATTTCAAGTTTGGTCTGCCATGACACCAGTAGAGCGCAGCCGCATTTTGCTCAAAGCTGTCGAAATCCTTAGAGCACGAAATGACGAACTGGCAAAGCTGGAAGTACTCGATACAGGTAAGCCTCTGCAGGAAGCCACCGAAGTGGACATCGTGACGGGTGCCGATGTCATTGAATACTTTGCTGGTCTGGCACCTGCTATGCAAGGCGAACAACAACCGCTGAGTGAAAACCAGTTCTTCTACACCCGCCGCGAACCACTTGGCATCTGTGCCGGTATCGGCGCGTGGAACTACCCGATTCAAATCGCGATGTGGAAATCCGCCCCTGCTCTGGCCGCTGGCAACGCCATGATTTTTAAACCGTCAGAAGAAACCCCACTGACCGCATTGAAACTGGCAGAGATCTTCACTGAAGCCGGCATGCCGGACGGCGTTTTTAACGTAGTTCAGGGCGACTATCGTGTCGGTCAGATGCTGACTTCCCACCCTTTGATTGCAAAAGTGTCGTTCACGGGTGAATCCGGTACGGGTAAAACCGTCATGTCTGACAGCGCAAAAACGCTCAAATCCGTGACGATGGAACTGGGCGGAAAATCGCCAATGATCATCTTTGACGATGCCAACCTGGATCATGCTGTTTCTGCGGCCATGGTGGCTAACTTCTACACTCAGGGTGAAGTGTGCACCAATGGTACGCGCGTTTTTGTTCACGAAAGCCTGTATGGCCGTTTCATCGAGCAACTGAAAAGCCGTACCGAGAAGCTGATTGTCGGTAATCCTATGGACATGCAAACCCAAATTGGCGCGCTGATCTCGACCGAGCATCTTGAAAAAGTACTCGGCGCTATTGAAGCCGCGAAAGCCAGCGGCGCGACGCTGCTGACCGGTGGTTACCGCGTCACAGGTCACGGCCTGGAAAACGGTAACTTTGTCGCACCAACAGTGTTTACGGACAGCAGCGATGACATGCCTCACGTGCAAAACGAAATTTTTGGTCCGGTGATGTCGGTGTTGACGTTCCGCGATGAAGACGAAGTAATTCGCCGTGCGAACGATACTGATTATGGCCTTGCCGCAGGCGTGTTCACTCAAAACCTGTCACGCGCTCACCGTGTTATCCACCAGCTTCAGGCGGGTATCTGTTGGGTCAACACCTGGGGTGATTCTCCAGCAGAGATGCCGGTCGGCGGTTACAAACACTCAGGCGTCGGCCGAGAAAACGGGCCGGAAACCCTACTCCACTATACCCAGACGAAAAGCGTGCTGATAGAGCTCGGCGACTTCGCCAGCCCTTACGCTTAAACCTCCGGAGAACAACAACTATGCAACTACGCTACGATTATATTATCGTCGGCGCGGGCTCGGCCGGCTGTGTGTTGGCTGATCGTCTCAGCGAATCCGGCGAGCATAGCGTCCTGCTGCTGGAAGCCGGCGGCACAGATCGCAGCATCTTTATCCAGATGCCTACTGCACTGTCGTATCCGATGAATACGGAAAAGTATGCCTGGCAGTTCGAGTCGCTACCTGAGCCGGGGCTGGACGGACGCCGCCTGCACTGCCCACGGGGTAAAGTGCTGGGTGGCAGCTCATCCATCAACGGCATGGTGTATGTGCGTGGTCATGCCTGCGATTTCGACGAATGGGAAACCCATGGCGCCACTGGCTGGAACTATCAGGCTTGTCTGCCCTACTTCCGCCGCGCGGAAACCTGGATTGGCGGAGAAAACGAATACCGAGGTGGCGCTGGGCCACTTGGCACCTGCAACGGCAATGACATGCAGTTAAATCCCCTGTATCAGGCATTTATTGATGCGGGTCAGCAAGCGGGCTACCCGGACACCGACGATTACAATGCCTACCAGCAGGAAGGTTTTGGGCCGATGCACATGACGGTCAAAAACGGTGTTCGTGCCTCCACATCAAATGCCTATCTGCGCCGTGCGTTGAAGCGCCCGAACCTGACGCTGATGAAAGGCATTGTGGCACGCAAAATCTTGATGGAGAACCGCACTGCGTATGGCATTGAATTCGAAAAATCCGGCAAAGTGATGAAAGCTTTCGCCGCACGTGAAGTGATCTCCAGTGCCGGTTCGGTCGGTTCACCGCAACTGCTTCAGTTGTCAGGCATCGGCCCGAAGACTGTACTGGAGAATGCAGGCGTCCCAGTTGAGCATGATCTGCCAGGCGTGGGTCAAAACCTTCAGGATCACTTAGAAGTGTATTTTCAGTATGAGTGTAAGCAGCCGATCACGCTTAATAGCAAGCTGGGTTTGGTCAGTAAAGGGTTGATCGGTACAGAGTGGATTCTGACTCGCAAAGGGCTGGGTGCCACTAACCACTTTGAGTCTTGTGCCTTTATCCGCTCACGCAAAGGTCTGAAATGGCCAAACGTTCAATACCACTTCCTGCCTGCCGCAATGCGTTATGACGGCCAGGCAGCATTCGATGGACACGGCTTCCAGGTTCACGTCGGTCCGAACAAACCGGAAAGCCGCGGTCACGTAGCCATTACCTCAAGTGATCCGCACGTTAAACCGGAGATCCTGTTTAACTACATTTCCACCGAGCAGGATAAGCAAGACTGGCGGGACTGCATACGCTTGACCCGTGAAATCTTGTCACAACCGGCGATGGATGCATACCGGGGCACGGAAATTCAGCCAAGCGTTGAAGTGACATCAGACCAAGCGATCGACCAGTGGGTGAAAGAGAACGTGGAAAGCGCATATCACCCGTCATGCACCTGCAAAATGGGCAGCGACAACGATCCAATGGCTGTGCTGGATGAGCACTGTCGGGTCCGCGGGATCAACAACCTGAGAGTGGTCGATTCTTCTGTCTTCCCGACCATTCCAAACGGCAACCTGAATGCGCCTACCATCATGGTGGCCGAGCGCGCAGCCGATTTCATTTTAGGAAAACCCGAATTGGCGCCATCCAACGTGCCCGTATGGATTGCACCGGACTGGCAGGACAAGCAAAGACTTCATCCGCCAGTAAGAGAGCTGGAAGACATCTCTTAATTTTTAGCACTTTAAAGTCAGTAATCATTACAAGGAAAAATCATGTCTACGACGAAAAAAACTCTGCTCACCTTCGGACTGTGTTCGATGACGGCCTTTGGTGCCTACGCCAACCAATGTGAAACCGTGCGTTTTGCTGACGTTGGTTGGACGGACATTACCGCGACCACCGCCGTCACCACCGAACTGCTGAAGGGCATGGGCTACAAAACCAAGATCGACCTGCTGTCGGTTCCGGTCACCTACTCTTCAATGGCCAACGGTGATATTGACGTCTTCCTTGGCAACTGGATGCCAACCATGGAAGGCGACATTGCCAAGTATCGCGACGCAGGCACGGTAGAAACACTGCGCGCTAACCTTGAAGGCGCCAAGTACACACTGGCCGTACCAAAATACGTGTACGACGCTGGCGTGAAAAGCTTCGCCGACATCGCCAAAAATGCCGACAAATTCAAAAGCCGCATCTACGGCATCGAACCTGGCAACGACGGCAACCGCCTGATCCAATCCATGATTGACTCTGATGCCTTCAAACTGAACTCATTCAGCCTGGTAGAGTCAAGCGAAGCGGGCATGGTTTCGCAGGTTGCACGCGCAGTACGCCGCAATCAGTGGATTGTTTATCTGGGCTGGGCACCGCACCCAATGAACAGCAACATCGATATGGAATACCTCGACGGTGGTGACGACTACTTCGGTCCGAACTATGGCGGTGCCAGCGTCTACACCAACGTGCGTAAAGGTTATACCTCCGAATGCCAAAACGTCGGCGGATTGCTGCAAAATCTCAAGTTTAGCCTTGAGATGGAAAACGAGTTGATGGAAGCCATCCTCAACCAGAACGAAAAACCAGCCAAAGCGGCACGTGCTTGGCTGAAGAAACACCCAGAACAGGTACAAACCTGGCTTAAAGGCGTGAAGACGCTCGACGGCAAAGAGGCGACTCAAGCCGTAACAACGTATCTGAACAACGCATAAGACATACAGGAGACGGTGGATGCAAATCCACCGTCCATAAGGTAATACCGTGAATATAATAACTGACCACAAAATTCCCCTAGGCCAATGGATGGAGACCGGTGTTGACTGGCTAACCATGAACGCTTCCGGCCTGTTTGATGCGATTTCGTATTTCTTAGAGACTGTGATTTTATTCCTGGTCGACGTATTTAAATGGATGCCCCCTGCACTGCCCATCGCTATCACGGCAGCACTGGCGTGGTATCTGCATCGCAAAGTATCTCTGGTCGTTTTTGTTGTCGCCGCACTACTGTTGATACTCAATCTGGGCTACTGGCAAGAAATGCTGGAAACCTTTGTCCTGGTGTTTGCAGCGACAACGATTTCCGTATTAATTGGCGTACCTCTTGGGATCATGGCATCCCATCGACCCTGGTTATACACCCTGTTGCGGCCAATTCTGGACTTGATGCAGACCGTACCGACCTTTGTCTATCTGATCCCGACACTGGTTTTGTTCGGCTTAGGTATCGTACCGGGCTTGATTTCAACGATCATATTCGCCATCGCCGCCCCTATCCGACTCACCTATCTGGGAATGACACGTGTACCGGAAGAACTGGTGGAAGCGGGCAAAGCCTTCGGAGCCAGCCGAATGAAATTGCTGTTTAAAGTGGAATTGCCTGCGGCGCTCCCAAGCATTATGGCCGGTATTACTCAATGCATTATGTTGTCGCTATCTATGGTAGTAATCGCTGCTCTGGTAGGGGCTGACGGGCTGGGCAAACCCGTAATCCGAGCCCTGAACACCGTGAACATTTCTCAGGGTTTCGAAGCGGGCTTAGCGATTGTGTTGGTTGCCATCATTCTCGACCGCCTGTGTAAAACTCCGAATCAGAATAACAAAGAGGCCTGACCCATGGACGCGATTACAATTGAACAACTGGACGTCGTGTTTGGCGACGCTCCGCAAAAAGCACTGACGCTGCTGGACTCAGGTTTAAGCCGCCAGGAAATCATCGATCAGACCGGTCAGGTCGTCGGTGTCGACAACGTCAGCATGTCCGTCAAAGAAGGCGAAATTTGCGTGTTAATGGGCTTGTCCGGCTCAGGTAAATCCAGCCTGCTGAGAGCAGTAAACGGGCTCAATGCCATCAGCCGTGGTGCGCTTAAAGTGAAAGACGGAGACAATCAGGTTGACTTAGCACAGTGTGACGAAGCAACTCTGCGTCAACTGCGCACCCACCGTGTCTCGATGGTTTTTCAGAAATTTGCTTTGATGCCATGGCTGAGCGTACTCGACAACGTTGCATTTGGCCTGGAAATGCAGGGCGTCAGTAAAGCCGAGCGCCGTGAGCGCGCTCGCACACAGTTGGAAATGGTCGGCCTGGCGGAATGGGAAGACAAGTTCCCTCACGAATTGTCCGGTGGTATGCAGCAACGTGTCGGTCTGGCACGTGCCTTTGCGATGGACACCGATATCTTGCTGATGGATGAGCCGTTTTCCGCGTTGGATCCACTTATCCGAGCGCAGCTCCAAGATGAGCTGTTGGCGCTGCAAAGCAAGCTGAACAAAACCATTCTGTTCGTCAGCCACGACCTGGATGAAGCGCTGAAAATCGGCAACAACATCGCAATTATGGAGTCCGGCCGTCTGATTCAACATGGCAAACCGGAAGAGATCGTTCTGACTCCCAAAACTGAGTATGTAAAAGACTTCGTTGCCCACACCAACCCGCTCAACGTGCTAAAGGGCCGCTCTCTGATGCAACCAGTCACAGCACTGGAACAGCAGGGCAACCGCTGGAAGGTTTGTCAGAGCAGTGAAACTTGGGTGGAGTCGGATAACTCGGCATTTAATGTCCACAGCGATAGCGACCTGACGCTGGTGCACTGGGACGACAGCATGAGCCTGGACGACATCAATTCAGACATGCTGCTGGCCGCAACACCAGACATTGATATGCGAGACGCGATTGAACTCAAGCATCGCAGCGGCCACCCAATCCTACTGGTTGAAAATCAGCAACTGGTGGGGGTACTGGACGACAGCGACTTCTACAACGCGCTACTTGGGAATTACCAAAGCGAACACGCGGCGTGATCTGTCAGGCGGCCGAGACACGTATGACTGACCAAGTATTCATCCGTAATCTTGAGTCAGAACCACCATATGGCACACGTAAAATGTCATCTGGACAGTAAGATTTGTCCGGTATGCCAACGACCGTTTTACTGGCGCCGGAAGTGGCAACACTGCTGGCAAGACGTCAAGTACTGCTCTGAACGTTGTCGTCGTACTCGCCAGAAATCTGCCGACAAGCACTAAATTCAAGGCCGCTCATGCGGCCTTACTCATTTACCAGGGTAACTTGCTCCCATCGTACGCCAGAAATCGCCCGCTATCTGTCGCCTTCAAAGAGCTGAGCACAGTCAACAAATCGCGGGCCACCCGTTCGGGTGTAAACAACTTATCAGGTGCAACCTTACTTTGAAATGGCGACGACAACGGCGTATCTGTGGTTCCAGGATGCAACGTCACCACCACGCTGGCAGGCAGGGTTCTTGACCATTCCAAAGCCAGTGTTTTAATGATCATATTCAAGGCGGCTTTCGAAGCTCGATAACTGTACCAACCACCTAACCGATTGTCTGAAATACTGCCTACTCTGGCGGACAGCGCTGCGAGTAGTGGCTGACGGCTGCCTTTGAGCAGAGGACGAAAATGTTTAGCCAGTAGCAAGGTCGGCAGCGCATTGACCATCATATTATGCATAAAGAAACCCGCTTCAACGGACTGACTGTTCTTCTCCGGCATCTGACCATCACAATGCAGCAGCCCGACGGTATTGATGATCCAATCCAAACGGGTCATGGATAAAGCCACCTGCTCGATCGAAGATTCATTTTCCACGTCCATCCGATGCCATATAAGATTAGCGGCCACCATTTCCGGGCATTCACGACGATAAGTGGCATGCACATTCGCACCAGGAAATCGTGATAATGCTTCCTTAACCAGCGCTCGGCCAATCCCGCCATTTCCGCCAACAATCAGAATCTCCATGTAGCACTGTTCCCCTTACACCTTACAAACTCTCAAGTCGTTGTAGATTCTTCTCTGCAGTAGCAAGAATAGCATCCTGAGCCTCCGCCGTAAGTTTGTCCCAATTGCGGTAGACCATGCCGATCCTCGGGTTATTTGCCAGTTGGTCGCGATGCTTGACCATAAATCGCCAATACAGACTGTTTAGCGGGCAAGCGAGATCACCACTGCGCTCTTTCACTCGATAACGACACGATGAGCAATAGTCGCTCATCCGATTAATGTAAGAGCCGCTGGCCGCATACGGTTTTGTCGCAATGATGCCGCCATCGGCAAACAACGCCATCCCGCGAGTGTTAGGCATTTCTACCCACTCCAGAGCATCGACATAAATGCCCAAATACCAGGCATCCACCTGATCCGGATTGAGCTCGGCGAGCATGGCAAAGTTCCCGGTCACCATCAGGCGCTGTATATGATGGGCATACGCATAGTTAAGCGACTGCGACACCGCATGATGGACGCAGTTCATGTGTGTTTGTGCGTTCCAGAAGTACTCTGGCAACGGTCGGCCGGCATTAAGAAGATTGCGCTTCGCATAACCCGGCATATTTGCCCAGTAAATACCGCGTACGTATTCCCGCCAGCCCACGATCTGTCGAACGAAGCCTTCAACCTGAGCCAGGCTGATAGCACCTTTGACATGATGGAAGGTATCAATCGCTGCCTCAACCACTTCGAGCGGCGAGAGCAGCTTGCAATTCAGTGCGAATGACAGGCGACTGTGGTACAAACTCCACTGGCTCGGATGCTGACACGTCATCGCATCCTGAAAGCGCCCGAAGTTTGGCAGGCAGACCTGGCAAAAGTGCGCCAACTGTGTGAGCGCCTGAGCCCGGCTAACCGGCCACAACAAAGCCACCTCGGCCCGGCCAAAGTTGGCGATCTGATGACGCTGTAGTCGCTCCAGGATTTCACTGACGTCATTGGCAAACTGCAAAGGTTGAGGCAATGACTCAAGGTCGCTGATCTTCAGTTTATTACGATTCTCTGCATCAAAATTCCACTTCCCGCCCAGCGGTTTGCCTTGCTCATCCATCAACAGATCAAATCGGGTTCTCATGCGGCGATAGAAATGCTCCATCAGTACGTGCTTTCCACACGGAAACTGCTGGTCAATCTCATCAAAATTCAACAGGAAGTGCTCGCTGTCCACACAGTCGACAACCACTTTGGGCGGCGAAAAATCGGCTAACTGAGTCAACAACCTGTACTCATCCGGCCGCTGATACTGTAACAGTTCGGCCCCAGCCTGCTGACAGACGTCAGCCAACAGCTCTGTCAGATCCCGGTAGCGTGCAGTCTGGTCCAAATCGAGGTAGTGCACCTCATGACCGGCCTCTGTCAGCGCATTGGCAAACTGACGCATGGCAGCCAAGAACGCACACTGCTTCTGAACATGATGCAGGACATATTTCTGCTCCTGGTGCAGTTCCGCGATGACGTATAATGTCTGCGGGTCAACCTGCTCGAACCAGGAATGTTGGTGATTGAGTTGGTCGCCGAGAATGAATCGCACCCGCCGAAATTTCATTGCGAATTCCCCGGGTATTTCCGCGGCCATTCAGCCACATCTCGCCCGTCAATACCGGTGACAGTCTCCCGTCCCTTCCAACGTTGAATAAATCGCTGTTTCGGGTCATACATCTGAGTCTGTTTCTCCAAATCAAAATGACGATGCCCTCTTGGGTCGGCGCCCACTCCTGCGAGA
>NZ_WXWP01000125.1:0-9708 GCF_009904765.1 Vibrio sp. V39_P1S14PM300 | reverse complement strand
GGAATTGACGGTGGGAAAGTTCCATCGTTAATTTTGCGGTGAAGAGTCGCTCTTGAGAATGGAACGCGCTGTAGAACGTCAGATTTACGTACGATTTTTAGAAGAGGAGTTGTATTTACAGACATAACGATACCTACATTAATTCATGTCTAGTACTAACTTTATATTCCAATACTTACACTGATCCACGGAAGTTTATTTTCAGTGAAGGAATACCTAGATGGGACTGAAGCCTATTGGATTGCAGACTCATTCCTTAAAAATTAAAGGAAGGTATTCGTATGTAATGAAATATTGAAGTCTTCAAAAAGGCTCCGAAAGTTAAGTTAATACCAAAACAATAAAAAAATAGTTAAACCGAAGCTTAACTGAAATAAGATTCGTTGCCGCGTAGCGGACTTTAAATGCCTGTTTCCTATGTGAAAATTAAATATTTAGACGCGATTTAAAATAATGTGGGTGATTCTCATCGTCAATACAAAAATACCCACATATCATTAAAAGTGTGACATGTATCAATTATCGTGAGGGTTTTGCTATTGTGTTGGTGTTTTTAGAAGCATCGAGTATGAAGTTGCTCCACCATTCCATTATCTTACGACGCTCCTGGAGGTACTCAGCATTGTTGTAGATGTCACGAATCGTGTTCTTGTCTACGTGTGCTAGACACAGCTCAATAGCATCTTTGTTGAAGCCCTGTTCGTTGAGCGCTGTACTGCCAATTGAGCGTATACCATGGCTCACCAACTTTCCCGCCATACCTGCGCGTTTCATTGCGGCGTTGATACTTTGACTGTTCATGTGTTTGTCTGCTGAGCTAGCGCTTGGGAAAACATATTGTTGACCGAATGATATAGGCTTCATAAAGTTCAATAGCTGTAATGCAGCACCTGAAAGAGGGATCTTATGGTCGCGTTTCATTTTCATTTTATCTCGACCAATGATCCAAAGCCTGTTTTCGAAATCTATTTCATTCCATTCGGCTCTAGCGCACTCATTTGGGCGAGTTAGCGTGTGAAGCTGAAACTCAAAGGCACAACGAGTAGTAAGCTTGATATTTGCCAATGACATTTTTTGCATAAGAATATTTAGATCATCAGGCTTTATCGTAAGCATGTGTTCAGCTTTTGGCTTTTTGAAAGCTTTCGAGATGTTTTCGAACCGATTGAATTCAACTTTGCCGCAGTGTTGTGCATAAGTCATAACTTCATTTAAGCGTTGACAGACGCGTCTTACTGTTTCTAAAGCTCCTTTCGCTTCAATAGGTCGTAATGTTTGAATTACTGTTTGAGTAAGTAATTCGTTAACAGGCATATTTCCTAAATTCGGAAACACATGCAGTTCAAGAGATCGCCAAATGTCATCTGCATAATCATCTGACACATCGTGCTTCTTCACTTCAAACCATTCTTCAGCGACAGCTCTTAACGTGTGAGACTGTGCTATCTGAGCATTAAAACGTTGGTTATCTCTGTGTGTTTTGGGATCTACACCCTCGGCTACCAACTGGCGCATCTCTCTTGTTTTTTCTCTCGCGGACGCGAGAGTGATGTCAGGAAATGCACCAAGACTGATGTTCTTACGTTTTTTAGTAGTTGGATGGATGTAGTTGAAAATCCAAAGTTTTGCGCCATTCGGCTTTATACGTAAGTACAGACCGTTGCCATCTGCAAGCGAATATTCTTTCTCTAAGGGCTTAGCTTTGGTTACTTGAGTTGGTGATAAGGGCTTGATTTGCCTAGCCATTTAATAGTTCCTTTCTGATGTAACACCAATTTGTGTTGTTATTGGTTAGTGTTACGCAGAATGTTACTAAATGACTGAGATTAAGTGAATCTCGATGAGACACCCTGAACCACTTAAAGTTAGATAGGACAAGGGCTTAGAAAAGAAAACGGGACGTCCTGAGACGTCCCGTTACTAGTGATTGGTGGAGCTGGCGGGAGTTGAACCCGCGTCCGAAAATCATTCATCTTTGGTACTACATGCTTAGTCGATCTTTAATTTCACCACCCAACTGCGAACCGACACGCGATCGAATGGCTAACCTGAATTAGATCTCACGCTTCATCCCTCAGGTGGGGGAATCCACGCCAGCTTGATTTGGTTTGACCTTCCTTGATTCCCCGTCTTACAAGCGGAAGCTAGGGAGGAAGGGCTCTAAGCAGGGTATTAAGCTGCTAGTGCGTAGTTTTCGTCGTTTGCGACTATTTTTTTGCGGTTTTTTAACGAGGCCTACCGCACCTCGGCATGCACCTTAGACTTCAAAATTCCCGTCGAATCCTGAATCAGCCCCAAGGTATGATTCGCATACTACCAGAAAAGCTTAAGCTGTCCAGTGATATGCGTTTAAGTGGTTAAGATTAGCGCAGGTTGTTGCTCTTCATAACACGAGCTTTCTGGCGTTGCCAATCTCTGTCTTTTATGTCAGTACGCTTATCGTGCAGCTTTTTACCTTTCGCGACACCTATCTTAATTTTAACCCATGAACGCGACCAGTACAGCGACAGTGCCGTCAGTGTCATTCCTTCACGGTTAATGCGGCCAAACAGATTATCGAGCTCCCGGCGTGAAAGCAGCAGTTTACGCACGCGTGTCGGGTTAGCGACCACGTGAGTAGATGCTTGTGTCAACGGCGTAATGGACATGCCACTGATAAAGGCTTCTCCTTCGCGCATGTACACATAGCTTTCTGCAATGTTGGCTTTACCCTGGCGAAGTGATTTCACTTCCCAGCCCTGTAGCTCCAGGCCCGCCTCGATCTCTTCTTCGATGAAGTATTCGTGACGTGCTTTTTTGTTCAGAGCGATGGTATTGCTACCTGCTTTTGTTTTGGATTTTTTCTTTGCCATAATGGCTGCATTATACGGATTGGGTTGCAGTTAGGAAGTCCTTTTATTTGCTCTTAACGAGAATAAAAGTAAAATCCGTGAGAGCCTGAATTCCAGGCGAGGTATCAAGAGGTAGATATGAAGCAAGTTACCCGCTCCGCTTTGGTGTCTTTTAGCGCCGAGCAGATGTTTGATCTGGTCAATGATGTGGAACGCTATCCGGAGTTTTTGCCCGGTTGTTCCGGTGCTCGTGTCCATGAATCATCAGACAGCGTAATGACGGCTTCAGTCGATGTCTCGAAAGCCGGGATCAGTAAGACGTTTACCACCGCAAATGAACTGTCGCCGGGCACGGCGATACTGATGACGCTGGTGGACGGCCCGTTCAAAACCCTCAAAGGAGGGTGGTTTTTTACTCCGCTTGATGAACAGGCTTGTAAAGTCGAGCTGAAATTGGAGTTTGAATTCTCCAGCAAGATGATTGAGATGGCGTTTGGTAAGGTCTTCAATGAACTAACCAGCAATATGGTCAATGCGTTTACCAAACGAGCAAAACAGGTTTACGAGTGTTATGAGTATTGAATCAGACATGATTCATGTTGAGGTGGTGTATGCCTTACCTCAAGAGCAGCGAGTGATAGCGTTGGTCGTCAATAAGAACATGACGGCAGAAGAGATCATTCGAGAATCCGGTGTGCTGGAGCTCTATCCGGAAATTGATTTGAAAAAAAATAAAGTCGGAGTGTTCAGTCGCAACATTAAGTTGGATGCAACTGTGCGTGATCGTGACCGGATTGAAATCTACCGCCCGTTACTGGCGGATCCCAAAGAAATTCGCCGCAAACGTGCTGAGCAGGCCAAAATGGAAGGCAAAGCCGACCCGGTCACCGGGGGGAAACCCAATGCTCAACGTAAACACGACGAATAGACGATGTCAGCTCCAAAGTGAAAAGGCTCACCAGTGGTGAGCCTTTGTTGTCTGTGGAGAGCGGCGATCAATTCAGGCCTTCGAAGAATCCTTCACTGGCAGGGTAGTCTCCGGTAATTTTTGTCAGAGCACCGGCATCGTTAAAATTCACCACCAGATTTTTTTGTACCGAATCGTTGTGACCCTCGGTATGGTGATAAATGTAGTACCAGGTATTCGGGTAGCCGTTTTCAATGAGCATCGGAGAGCCAAGCACATAGCGTACTTGTTCCTTGGTCATGCCAAACTTCAATTTATCGACCGCTTCCTGCTCAACGTAGTTACCTTGGTTGATGTCGATGCGATAAACCAGTTTTTCCAGCAGAGAACAGCCGGTCAACATTGTCATCGCCAGTGGAACTGCGATTAACCACTTCTTCAATTGCATACTTAAATTCTTAGCTACTTATTCATTAAACTGGGCTGATAATAAACAAGCTGGGAGCTAATGTAAAAAGCTCCCTGCTGTTTGAATTGTTTCTGACCATGAATTTTGAATTTGGTTGCAATAACGAAGCAAATTTGCCAACGAAATGGACTTTTTGACTCGCGTTTAGGCGGCAATCAATAATTCTTTGGCGTTGGCCAGTGTGCTCTCTGTGATTTGGCTGCCGCCAAGTAGGCGAGCCAGTTCGGACACGCGTTGCTCAACATCCAACAACCGCATTTGTGTTTCGGTTTTGCCTGCTTTAGTCTGCTTAGCAACAAACAGTTGCTGGTGACCACAGCCAGCGACCTGAGGTAAATGGGTGACGCACAGCACCTGTGTGGACTCTCCCAGTGTACGCAGCATTTTTCCAACCACGGCTGCGGTCGGACCGCTGATACCGACATCGACTTCATCAAAAATCAGGCTTGGTGTATCCACTTTCTGCGCTGTGATGACCTGAATGGCCAGCGAAATACGCGACAGTTCGCCGCCAGACGCCACTTTTGAAATGGCTTGCAGCGGCTGTCCAGGGTTGGTGGACACTAAGAAAGTGACCGTATCCAGGCCCAGTGGAGAAGGACGATGATTGTTGTTGTCCACATCAATACAGAACTGCGCTTTTTCCATACTCAGTTCGTGCATGCTGCTGGTAATAAGCTTGTTCAGTTCCTTAGCGTAACGACAACGCGATTTGCTCAGCTTTTCTGCACTGTTGATAAAGGCCTGATATTTTTCCTCGACGTCCTGTGCCCGCTCACTCAATCTTTCATCGGAACAGTCCAGAGCATCGACTTGAGCCAGAAGGTCCTGATGATGCGAATACAGCACTTCGGGCAGTACCTGATGCTTGCGAGCCATCGACATGACTTTAGAAAAACGTTCCTCCACATAAACCATTCGGGACGGGTCCACGTCAATTCCATCCAGATAGCTGCGCAGTTCACAGTTGGTTTCTTCAATCTGAATAATGGCGTCGGCCAGCATGTTCGGCAGCTCAGCCAACTTTTCATCCAGCTCCGCCAACTGAATCAGGGACTGACTGGCTGATTGGAGAATACCAAGAGCATTAACCTCTTCACCTTCGTAAATAAGTTCAATGGCTTGCTGACAGGTAGAGGCGAGTTCGCCGCTGTTTGACAGACGTCTGTGCTCTTGCTCGAGTTCTTCAAATTCATCTTCACCAAGGGATAGCTCGTTGAGTTCTTTGATTTGATATTCCAGCAGCTGCTTCTGTGCCTGATTGGCGGCGCTGTTTTCCTTGAGTTGCTTCAGGTTGTTATCCGCCTGACGCCACTTTTGATAGGCATTACGGGTGCTTTTCAGCAGGTTAAGGTGTCCGGCATACTGATCCAGCATGGCCAACTGATACTCACTTTTCATCAATTGATGATGCGCATGCTGGCCGTGAATATTGATCAGCAACTGGCCGAGTGATTTCAGTTGAGAAAGGGGGACCGGACTGCCGTTGATAAAGGCTCTTGAGCGGCCTTCTTTGGTGATGGTACGGCGCAAAATACATTCGCTGCCGTCCAGCAGGTCGTTATCTTCTAGCCAACGGGTTGCGTGAATATTGTTGTCGAGCTGAAAAGCCGCACTGACTTCCGTCTTTTCTTCTCCCTGACGTACCATGCTGGCTTCAGCCCGGCCACCCAGGCACAAACCAAGCGCATCGATGGCGATGGACTTACCAGCACCGGTTTCACCCGTGATGGTGGTCATCCCCGTAGATAGCTCGAGTTGTAAAGACTTAACAATCGCAAAATTATTAACACTTAGATGAGCCAGCATTTTTAGATACCTGTTTAAATGAACAATACTGTATATAAGTGCAGTATATACTGTTTCTTTATACAGTAAAGCCGGGAGGCGAAATTTTTTTGTGAGCAAGATCGGTAACTTGGAAACCGGCGTTTTGACAGCGAAAGGGAGTGATGAAGAAGAAAAAACGGGGAGATGGGCGGTTTGACAAAGGCGTGAGCATAGGCCGTCAGGGCAATGCAATGCCCTGGCGGAGAAGGAATTAAAACAGTTTACTCGACCACCCTAGCTTTTTGCGTAAAACGTGGTAGTAACTGTAATCTTTGGGATGGATCAGGCGCAGTACGTTCGGACTTTGGAAAATATGGACTTCATCGCCCGGTGATACTGGCAACGAGATTTGGCCGTCACAGCTGACTTCCTGCGTACCGCGATTGTCTGGGGAGACAACCAGTTTGATTTTTCGATTGCCATCGACCACCAAGGGGCGGCTCGACAGGGTATGTGGAAACATGGGTACCAAACTGATGGCGTTTAAGCTCGGAGACAAGATTGGCCCGCCACCGGACAGAGAGTAGGCCGTCGAACCGGTTGGAGTGGACACTATGATGCCATCCGAACGCTGTGAAAAGGCAAAATTGTTATCAATGTAGACTTCGAACTCAATCATGTGTGCGACTTGGCCCGGATGAAGTACCGCTTCGTTGAGCGCCGCATTATGACTTTTTACCTGGCCGTGGCGGTGCACTTCGGCCTCTAACAGAAAACGTTCTTCTTCCATATACTCGCCCTGCAAAACTTTATGCAGCGCTTGTTGGAAGTCCTCAGGGTTTAAGTCAGTCAGAAAGCCAAGATTGCCGCGATTGACACCTATGACGGAGACGTTAAAACGCGACAGCACCCGGGCAGCACCAAGCATGTTTCCGTCACCGCCGACCACGATCGCCAGATCCGCCACATGACCAAGTTCAATCAGGCTGGCAAACTGCTTTGACGGGATGTCGTCGAGAATGTCGCTCAAACGATCGTCAATCAGTACATGGTAGCCTTCGGCTGTCAGCCACAAATACAGATCTTTATGTGTCTGTATTGCCTGCTGATCCCGGGGTTTCCCTATAATGGCGATCACGTTAAACGGTTTTTTCATAAGCTTTCCAATCGAAATGGGCTTGAATCAAAAATCTTCATCCCCATAATAATGGCAAGTTACCCTATTATGCGAATTTTTATGTGTCTGAACCTTAAAGAAATAGCAGGTTCAAACCCAAAAGAAAGTTGAATTCTGGAGATATCATGAGCAACCAAGAAAAAAAGATGCACGAAGAAGAGCTGCAACAGCAAGAGACGGTTGAGGTCGATACTGAAGCGGAAGCGGTAGGCACAGATGCGGATATCGAATGGAACGAAGAATCGGCGTTGGATGAGACTGAAGCGAAGATCGCACAATTAGAAGCGGCGTTGCTGTCAAGCGAAGCGAAAGTGAAAGAACAGCAGGACGCCGTACTTCGTGCAAAAGCCGAAGTTGAGAACATGCGCCGTCGTACTGAGCAGGAAATTGACAAAGCGCGTAAATTTGCGCTGAACAAGTTTGCTGAAGAGCTGTTGCCGATTATTGACAACCTTGAGCGTGCGATTCAGGCGGCGGATACGGAAAGCGAAGTGGTTCAGCCAATCCTGGAAGGGATTACGCTGACACACAAAACCTTTATCGATACCATCAGTAAGTTTGGTCTGAAAGAGATCAACCCGGAAGGTGAAGCGTTCAATCCAGAACTGCATCAAGCAATGTCGATTCAAGAGAGTGCTGACCATGAGTCCAACACGGTGATGTTTGTGATGCAAAAAGGTTATGAGCTGAACGGCCGCGTCATTCGCCCTGCGATGGTGATGGTTGCCAAATAATTCTGCAGCGTTACGGATAGCAAAGAGAGGCCACTGGCCTCTCTTTTTTTATCGCGACTGATCGGATCAGGTCAAAAATACTCAATATGCAACAGTAGTGTTATATTGTGTGTTAAGTGATTGTTGAGGTTGTTTTTTGGAGGTTTGTGGTTGAGTTTTATTAGGAATTGGTAATTTATTCTAAAATGAGCGATGTAACACTTTTGTAAATAAAGTCTTCAAAATGTAAATGTCGTGTGTATGATGCACTGACGTTCAGCGTTTAAAACGGAATGAACGTCTTAATTATTATAAAAGATCAACACAACATCCTGGAGACGTACGATGGATAAATCGCTCTCAAGTAAAATTTTTATAGGCTTGTTTGCTGGCCTGCTAATTGGTACTGCGATTCAGTACCTGTTTAGCGGCGTTACTATTTTTGATACTTACCTGCTTGGTGCGGCAGAAGGAGCAGGGGGCATGTTTGTCTCACTGATCAAACTGCTGGTGGTGCCGCTGGTTTATGTATCAATTGTGTGTGGTATTGTTGACCTGAAAGACATCAGTGCTTTTGGTCGCCTTGGTGGGAAAACTTTTGCACTCTACATTATTAATACCATCATCGCGATTACTGCTGCTCTGACTGTGGGGCTAATCTTCCAGCCTGGCGCGGATGCCCATCTGGCTGGCACGATTTCAGAAAGTGTCAAACTGACCACGACAGAAACCCCAGATATCTTTTCTCTGGTGGTGAACATTGTACCGAGTAACCCGGTACAGGCGTTTGCCAACGGTGACATGCTGCAAATCATTTTCATGGCGATTCTGACCGGTCTGGCGATCCAGGCTCTGGATTCGCGTGGTGGTCCGGCGATTCGCACTTTCAAAATGGCCAATGAGATCATGATGAAGCTGGTTGGTTTGGTGATGAGCCTGGCGCCGTATGGGGTATTTGCTCTGATGATCCAACTCGGCGCAACACTTGACGCGAACACATTGATGTCCGTGGCAGGTTATGTCGCTCTGGTGGTGGCTATGCTGGTATTTTGGATTTTTGTGTTTTATCCGATGGCGGTTGGATTGTCGACGGGTGTGACGCCGAAACAGTTCCTGCGTGCGACTCGTGAACAAATCCTGTTCTCACTCTCGACGGCCAGCTCCAATGCGACCATTCCTGTGACAATGCGCACGTTGACTGAGAAGCTGAATGTGTCTAAATCTGTTGCCGGTTTTGGTGTGCCGCTGGGCGCGACCATGAACATGTCCGGTGTGTCTATCTATATCGCACTGGCGACGATGTTCGTTGCCAACGCTTTTGGCCAGCCAATTAACACCGCCGACATCTTTACTTTGGGTCTGACGATTCTGCTGCTGTCGATCGGTGCGGGTGGCGTACCGGGTGGTGGTGTGGTCATGGTGGGCGTGTTGTTGCATCAACTGGGCTTACCACCGGAAGGTCTGGCAATCATTGCTGCGGTTGACCGCATCAACGATATGTTCTGTACATCGTCAAACGTAGTGGGTGATACGGCTGTTAACACCATCGTTGCCAAAACCGAAGGGGAAATCTCAGACGAACAGGCTGTTGAGATTGTAACGGCAGAAGCCAATTCTTAATCACTGATAATCAAAAGAAAACGGAGCCCAAGTGGCTCCGTTTTTTTATGTGTGAATGGTTTTTCAACAAACCCTTACAAAAAGTAGAAAAAAACATAACTTTTTTGTTTTTAACCCTTGAAAAGCATTTTGACGCCCTTATCTATGTGGCATAGAGAAGCAAACATTGATTATTTTTGTTTGTGAGCAAGGGTTGAAACCCGATTCTCCTTCCCCCACAT
>NZ_WXWP01000359.1:0-9726 GCF_009904765.1 Vibrio sp. V39_P1S14PM300 | reverse complement strand
AATTTTTCTGTCATCATATTCAGTATTCGAAACGCTAATTCTTTTAGAAATACTTAATTTTCCTCCTTCTCTAAAACCCCAAAAAGGATATTTTTCACTATTGCCCCAGAAACAGCTAAACAACAGTTGCTCGAGTTCTGTTTTGCTGTATTTCAATCTCATACCTTCTGCAACCAGCAATAAAGCAAAACCGATCAGGGCAAAATAACCAGAGTTGATCGTTGCTGAAGAAATGTTCCTCAGCGTAAGGATTGGACCCACCGCAAACATTGAGTAGCTGATCATTTGGTTGACATACGCGTACATCAGTCCTCTGTTACCCGAATCATGAGCATCTATCGCATCGAAAGTCGATGATACCAATAGCGCTAAGTTTGAGGCGGCAATCAGCCTAGAGAAGACCTTTGCCTCTGAGAGCATTTTGAGGTGGTCCAGCCTTGAATCTATCAAGGATGTAACAGATTTTGCACCACCTCTTGTCACGGCTCCGAGTAAGGAGGGCAATCCAGATTTGACTGCAAAATAGAACCGATTGGAATTTAGCGTTTTTTTCGCCAGCAGCAGTTGCGTGCGTCGTACGCCATAATGATCGACTACGGCCGCAGACAAGGCAGCCAAAGCCGTAGTCGTGCTTTGTGTCGATGTGACCCAGTCATGTTGTTTTGTTGGGTCGGCGTGCTCAAACGCACTGCTTTGTGTCAGTTGAACCAATACATCCATATTAGCTCTTAATGAGACCATAGAGAGCGCACCGTCCAGACTTTTACCGAGTAACGCAAGGTGAGACTCTGCGTCAAAACTGGCGTATCGATGACTATAATTAGGTAAAGTTAATTTCGGTGCCGGATAGGACTCAGCAGCCTTTCTGAGCTCTGGTAAGGTTGTTATTCTTTGTTCATCCCCCCAATGAATCAACCTTCTTGCAAAGGGCAACGCCGCTTGTGCTTTCAACATTGGAAAATGGCTTTGCCCGCCAGTATCGATGTTTTTCGCCAAGATACGACCCAGTTCATCCAGTGTGATCCTCACTGTTCCGTCAACCTCTTTGATACCAAATCCTTTTTCAAAGAACACTGGGATAAAGTCAAGCAGCCCCATGTAAGCAACGGGTTTTAACTTAAGGGCCGATTGGATTACGCGCCCTTTCCCGTATCTGGCTGTGGCTGCGGTCCAGCTCCAAAGAAACTTAAGTGCATTAGGTGTATTGTCTGCAAGCTCTGTTGCCAAGTCTGCCCAGTCAACGTGGTCTTGGCATTGGAGGAGGATGATTTTGAGCTTATCTTCATATGTCAGGTAAACGTTATGCGTCCCTTGTTCATACGCCGCATTGATCATGCTCACCACGGTATTCTGACCTTCTTTAGAGCTCCCAATCCCATCAAGCATGGCGGACATCACGGCGTTCAACTTTTGAAGCTCCTTAAAGGGATCCGTGGGGGCGTTCGAATCAAAGAACATCTCAAGATAGTTATCGAGTGAGCCCACCGTCCCATCGGCTAAATCCTGATAAGCGAAAGCAGAAAATAAATCCAAATACTCGGCTCTGCGCGCTTTCAGCGCTTCAGTTGTTTCACGACTTTCTTGGTAAAATCGGGTGAGTTCAGCGACATTAATGTTTTCATTGATGGCGGTTTGTATTGGCTCTGAGTCGGATGCACCTTGATTCAGTTGTAAGATAAATTCCCCGATCGTCTTCGGATACACTTTGCTTGCTTCTTCTGATTGCTCTATACCAAACAGCAGGGTGAGAGAAAATGCAATATCGGACTGCCGCCCAACCGGATCAAAGAGGGCGATCAAGGTGCCGTCTTTCTCGTCGCTGTGGCTCTGTTGCATCGTCGCAACGATGCCTTCTGCTGAAAGATGATAATTGTTTTGGGTTGTAAAGACATCGAGCCCCAGAGGATTTGGCTGACGGTCTTTTTTATTTGATAACCATTTATTATCGTGTGACCGGTAGTCTTCCACAAGATTAATGAGAGTGTCTTGACTGGCTGCAACACTGAAGTCGGTGCTTACCGTTGAGAAGTCAACGTTCTGAATGGCTTTACTTCGCCATTCTAGGTCGGTGTTCATTTTATCGATAATGTCGGCAGACCATTCATGCTCGGAATACGCAATGGAGATTTGTTTGGTGCCCGCCGTCACAAACGCAAATGGATAGAAGGTCGAACCGGATGAGGTATCCAGCGTTAGGCCATCTTGGGCGTTTTCTTCGTTGGTAAAGTAGTATTTTTCGAACTTTTCGATCACGCCTGTGGCGGTTTCAGTTTGAGCGTAGTGGAAGATATGCAGTTGGTCTTTATCCCCCTCTTCTTTGATGTAAATCCAACCTTCACGCAGCAGGCGCAGAATATAACCACCAGTTTCATTGAGGCCGGAAGCACTCGCCATTTCAGGCAAAGTCGGCGGCGCCTGAGCAGGCAGAATGGTATCAAAGAAGTTGGCATACCCGTAACGCACGGGATAGATAGGCAACACATTATCTATCTTCCCGGGCACTTCATTCATATAGGGTTCAACCAAATCGACGCTTTGCGTGGTATTGACAACGGCTTCTATCACACCTGCCTCTGCAGAATAGGTATTGTCAGGCGCTTTAATCACGTTCACGTTGCTGGTGTTAGACAGCAGTGTCGAGGCTTTGGATTTCATTTTAGTGAAGACTCCAGAAACGAGATCTGGCAACCCTTTGGCGTAAGTGCTGATCGTATCAATATGCTTGTCAAACACCTCTTCCGACAGATAGGCATATTGCAACTTGCTCGCTTCTCCCTTTAGGAAGGCCAAGCGCTGCTTAATTTTGCCGATTAAACTATCCAGCTCATCGTTCATGGTTTTCTCGGCACCACGCCAATCATAACCACCGAGGTAGGATTGCGGGTTGCCCGTTCCACGAGCTCGCATATAAGCCAGCATGCGATCGGTGGTTTCGTGAGGCGCAAGACGCAATAACACCGAGAGTAACTCACCTTCCTCCAGACTCAATGGCATTGAATAGGCCAACAAGGTTTCCGTCGTATGAGGAAACGGCATATTCAGATTACCAATAACTGCATCACTCACCGTGCCGAAGTTGTATGTGGTTTCCGGGTGCAAGTGGCGAAAGTGGCGCTTTGTTTCGGCTTCAACAATATCCTGAAAAAATACGTCGCTGCTCAAACACTGCCCGATACTCCCCCATGGCGTCAAACCGGTTTCGATACGAGTCGGCTGCCAGAAGCCACGCTGACCTTTGCTGGCAATATCAAAAAAGTCACCATCGGGAATGGATGCTAAATAATGAGGGTTTTCTCTTCTCACGGGGGTAAGCGCATAGTCGTCTCGGCTTTCTTCTACCTGAATCACCGCTTTGCCAGGCTTCAGGCCAGAAACACTGCTTTTGCCACGCTCATCCAGTTGCCCTGCCCCCAAAGACGCACCGCCTTCGTCTTTTAAGGCATATTCTGCATTCGTCAGGCGTTGCCCATTGGGATAGCGCACACAGACGTGTAAATCGCATTCGCTCTCAGCTTCCTCATCCACACTGACTGACGGATTCTGCACACCGAAACACATGGTATTGGCTTTGTTCATCGTCATTTGGTCCGAATGACGCGCGACGCCTTTACCCTCAATCAATACATTAGATGAGGCGGTAACAAACTCAGCCTCCGCTTCGATCGTACCGGACGCCACCCCTTTTTTGTCGCCAGCCGCATCCCCAGTGCTTTTTGAGAACTTACTGCCTTTTAATGCAATGCTGTTGCCCCCATCAGCAACTACAGTCGCGCTACCGTCAGCTAAGTCGGATGACTTGGCGTTGTTCCCATATGGGATAGGCACGACAGGTTTGCCTACTTTGGTAAGACAAACATCAGGTACGGACGCATTCGCCTCTCCCCCAGAACCTTTATGAACGACACTCAGTCCGTTTGCATTAATTGTGACAGCCATTGACGACTCCTGGGCAGTTGATTGTTAATTTAAGGTGACTTTCTTTGCGTTTATTTTCTGCACTTTTTCTGCAGTGCTGCTTATGTAAACCGCATCGGTACGTACGGAAGCGTTGTTGGAACGAAGCCGAGTTTGAGCGTCCCCAGAACGAAGAATGACTTCTTCTTTACCCTCTATCGTCATGCGCTTGGCTCTAAATACCAGTTCATCTTTAGCCAGCAAAGAGGAATAGATATCAACTAAGATCGGCAAACTAATATCCCCTGCCATAAATTCAATGCGACAATCTAACTGGTTATCAATGGCAAGTAGGATATCGGCATAGGTAAATGCCCTTCCTACGGCACTCCATATTGCTTGTCCAACTGGGTTACCTTCAAAATCGATCTTGACGCGATTGCCTTCAGGATGCACTTCGCGGATCCAGCCGATTCGAGATAAAAATTCTGTTTGTGAGATAGGGTTATCTAACGGATTCATTACTACAGAACACTGACGAAAATAACTCGGATTTTACCAGCAGATATTACAATCTTAGCAATTGCAGAACCTCTAGATAAAACTGCCGATAAGAACGACCAACTGAGAGGTTGTTTATGAAATAACACGGAAAGACTAGAAAATCAGAATGGAGCATCCTGTCATTTTATCTAAAAATTAAACTAAGACATGTTTTAATATTGTGGACAGGATCTCATTACCACTAATAGACAAAATGCTCACATGTTAATTAAATGAAACAATGATAACTAGCCAATATAAATTCAACACTAACGAAGAGAATAAACACATAAGAAGCTGACGTAAAAACAAACAGTGCTCTATGAGCATCTACAAAAACATTCCATTGATTATCCCACCCAAAAACAATCTATACAAAAAATAGCTACCAAGTTGAAGTGATAATTTTAAAATTGTCACTTCAACTTTTTCATTATTATATTTCGCATAATTCAAACCTTCCTATAGATTATAACAACAAGATGGTTACTCCCTATTTTTCTTTCCCTGTAAAGATTCCTGCCATTGCGAATGCTACAAGCCCTGACGCTAATAAAAATGTAATCGTAAAACCGAAAATAGATGAATTTTGTTCACCATATATGCGAACAGCGGCCGTCATATAGACCCACCCCATCACTGAAGCTCCGGTCATTAAACCTGAGTTTCGCGAAAAATTAAGCAGAGCAGAAGTAATGCCTGTATTGCTCTTTTTGACATTTTTCATAACCGCGGTGTTATTCGCAGCTTGGAACATCGCATATCCAGCAGTGATAAGGACCAACGATGCCATGTACCCTAGTGTTGACGTCGATTGGGCGCTCAGCGCGATGGACAAGCAGCCGGCTATCATACTGATAAGGCCAGCACAAATAACGAATGCAGCGCCTTTTCGGTCAGTTAACTGACCAGCCGGAGCGCCGGCTATCGCAGCAACGATAGGGCCAATTGCCATCAGGATCCCTACTTTTTCGGGGCTCAGTTGCAACCCGTTACTTAGATAAAAAGGACCAACAACCATCGTAGACATGATCACCGCCGAAACCAAAAAATTGGCCATGCAACTACGTAAAAGGTGATGATTTTGTTGCAGTTGAATAACCCAAGAAGCAGCAATGGATGTACTCGGAACTTCTGAAGCGGAATGGGGTAATAAGCGACTCAGCAGTACATAAGCCAAGATTCCAACTGGCACACTTACGTAAAACATCGTATTCCAGTGAAAATGACTGATCAGTACACCGCCCAACACAGGTCCCAGTGCAGTACCCACTGCAGAAGTAGTGCCCAGCAAACCCATAACGGATCCCATTTTCGACGACGGAACCAGATCGCTGACAAAACTCATCGCCAAGCTCATCAGCAATGCAGCCCCTACGCCTTGAATAGCGCGTGCGGCAATCAAAAGAACGAGGTTGTCCGACAAAACACAGCCTACGGTCCCGACAAGAAAAATCCCTAATCCTTTTAGTACCAGTGATTTTCTTCCGAACCTGTCTCCTAACATTCCTGCAACAGGCATCAACAGCGTCATCGCCAGCAAATAGCTGATGGTTAGCCACTGAACTCCGGACATCGCCACCGAGAACGTGTTCGCAAGATCTGGTAATGCCACGTTAACTACACTGATATTGAAGGAAGATAACAGCACAACCATCGCCAGACCGCAGAGCGCCAGTCGTTTACCAAATGGTAATGTATCGGGCTGTTCAAGTTTAGATATGTTGGCTTTCATGGGCGTTCCTTTTGCTCGTCACCTAAGTTTCGATCAATTTTATCCACCAGCATTGAATGGCGGAACACGCATGAACTACACTTATAAAATGCACATAACGCCACATACTGAATAATGAAAGACATCGATTTAAATCTAATCCCGGCACTGAAAGTACTTCTTGAAGAGCGAAATGTTGCTCGCGCCGCCAGGAGAATGAACTTGAGTCAGTCAGCAATGAGCCGGACCTTGGCGCGTTTGCGTGACACGATGGACGATCCTGTTCTAGTGCGAGCAGGCCGAGGGCTGGTTCCCTCGCCACGAGCACTGGAGATTCAGGCTCAGGTGGCCCGAATAAGTTCAGAGGTTGAAGAGGTACTCAGACCCGTGACCTCGTTACACATCGGAGAGATCGAACGTACCTTCACACTCTTAACTAGCGATGGATTTGTGGAAAGTATCGGCGGCACACTGATCCAATCCATTGCCGAAGAAGCGCCCGGTATTCGGATCCGTTTTCTCTCTCACGCAACCGCCCAAGGTAATAGCCTGAGAGATGGCTCGGTCGATATTGAAACGGGTAAACTCAGCGAGTTGTCTCATCCCGAGCTGATTGTGCAAAGAATGTTTGATGACGAATTCATCGGCGTGGTTCAAAAAGGTCACTCCCTGAGCAGGAACACCATTACACAAAAATCGTATCTGCAAGCGGGTCACATTGGCGTGTGTCGTAACGGTCAACGCGGCCATCACTTAGCCTCGTTGTTAGATAAACCAGAAGATGAACTTGATGTTCGCGCATTGGTTGGCAGCTACAGCAGCGCGGTCGCATTAGCACGAAGCACACCTTTTATCGCCACCGTTCCGGCAAAGCATACGGAAAGCCTGAGGAAAAACATGCATAGCTTTGCACTGCCGTTTAACCTCCCCTCCATCACCATTTCAATGTTCTGGCACCCAAGAATGAACGCCGATCTGGCACACCTCTGGTTGAGAGAAAAGATCTTGGCCATCAGTCAGACCTTGTAAATTTCGCCGCGCATACTGTTGTGAAGGCTTCTTTTGTCTGGCTGAGTCGCTTCAAGTCAGTGCTTATTTTCACCCTCTAACTAACGCGCTCTCCCACACGAAAGAACTACGAGTACCATTTAAACGTATATACTTGGTAACAACAGATACCTTTTCAGAGAGTAGTGATGTTGAAACAACAACTTTATGAACGTTATCTGCCAGGGTACTCAGAAAGCAAGAGTAACGAAGAAAAGCAGCGCCTCTGGCAGCAAGCCGCGCCCGAAACTATCTACCAGCTCAACAGCGAATTGCAAAAATTGCATGGTGAAGGTGCTGATTTTCTTTCGCTGAGCGATCCAATGCGCGCCCAACTCGGTGTAACAATTTGGCCAGATCTTTTGGCGATGGATATCGCGTTTTGGCGAGAACATCAACATTGGCTGATGCATAACGATATTCCCCCAACCAGTTTTAAGCGAGTCAATGACTCCAGCCTAAATTGTAAGATCCCGCAAAGTTACATCAATCAGTACAACGGGGAACACTTGCGGCTATATTATCAATCCCAACTTGTTTATGGTCGGCTTTACAGTGCACTCCACTACATTCTCAATCACGTCAAATCGGCCATCGATACCTGGATAGAAGAGCGCTACCCTTATCAGTTGCCCTCTGAGCTGTACTTCCCGTCTGACGATGAGCAACCCACCCGCTCACAAATTACGTATCGACGATCTGACAATTTCAATTACCAATCGCTCAAACGCTACTTTAACCAGCACTATTCCAGCTGGCTTGGGGAACAGTACCTCAACTGGATGCTCGAACTCAATCAGCAGCTCAACCGCCAAACTGCCGCCACGTATATCGTTGAGTACTGCGATGCCCACGGCTCACCGTGCGTCGATTTCATTTGTAAAAACGAAAGCACACTC
Organism: Vibrio sp. V39_P1S14PM300; assembly: GCF_009904765.1. Taxonomy (NCBI): domain Bacteria; kingdom Pseudomonadati; phylum Pseudomonadota; class Gammaproteobacteria; order Vibrionales; family Vibrionaceae; genus Vibrio; species Vibrio sp. V39_P1S14PM300. Next base: position 1,629 of record NZ_WXWP01000359.1, on the reverse strand, counting down.
CGCATGATCCGCCCTGATCATTTTGTTGAAGATATGCTGCAAATGGCAAGCTCCACGCATTACCTTGAGCACGAAGTCCAACTCGTTGCGCTAGATATTGAAAAACGGTGTCGTGCCGAAGGATGGTAGGTACCCATCGATTTTGCTCGGCAGCACCAAATAAACGCGTTTCAATCATCTAAAATAACTTTGATGAAGGAACGAAATCATACCGACAGGCGGGCCGCATGCTATCCATTAAACAATTAACGTATGCTTTGGCCGTTTCGAAGACTCTGCATTTTCGCAAAGCGGCCGAACTCTGTCATGTTCGTCAATCCACATTAAGCACGGGCATCAGTGAGCTTGAAAAACAGCTTGGCATTAAGATTTTTGAACGCGACAATAAGAAAGTGCTCGTCACACCGATCGGCCGAGAGGTGCTCGACAAAGCATCAAACATCATGCTTCAACTTGAAGATATGACACATCTCGATCACAGCTATGGCCAACCCTTCTTTTTCCGCTCACCTACGTTAGGTGGAAAACCTATAACTTGTCATCATGACTGACCAATATTTCGGCCACATAGATTTTGGCGTAAGGATCTACCGAAGAACTTTCATGGTTAACCTGAACAACGCTAATTAGGTAATATCGATTAAGAAACTCAATGACTTTCGCTTCCCTTAGATACATATTTAGCTCTTTTACATCTTCGTTCGTTGTCTTATCAATCACGTAAATATTACTATAGTTATCGTAAAATCCTCTTGACTCGAGAATGAATGGAAGATCCTTATTGATATCTATTTTATCATTTGGTCCAAATGACACGACCCTATATGACTTTAATTGAAGAGAAAATGTATCGTAGAAATCGAGCTTATTGATTTCATTTACATCTACTGAGCCTAAAACTCTACCCTCACTTTCATTTGACTTAACAATGATCAACTCCCCTTCTTTGTTCAAAGCTAAAACGTTTTTCCTCCTCTTCCCATTAATTTCGGCCATTTGGGGAGGTTCATGTGTTTGATTAAACGGCGGGAAGGTAACTTTGATGGGCCGACCTGTTTCTTTATCTACAGCAAACCAAGTCGCCACTTCTGGAATTGAATGTTTAGTTAAATCAAAAGGCACTACGGCTGGCATTGGTTTGTTTGCTTCCAACTTACCGTCAGCCCACCACGCAACGAAAATTAATATCGCTGCGGCTCCAGTAACTCTGAGTGCGCCAACTTTAAATGTTGCGTCACTGACTCCCCCTAAAAATCGATATAATACTGCGGCGACAGCAATACCCAAAAAAATCGCAATAATTGGAGGTGGGATAAGTATAGGGTCCTCGAGAAACCATAAAGCCGTTGATATTAGCGCCAAGAGCAAAGTAGTAACGATGATCACTACAATAACTATATCTTCTGCATTGAGTCTTTTGCTTGGTCGGTAGTCTGTACTTGGCTCAACATTGCTCATCATTACGTTCTCAGTCATCACCATATGCAACAATTATAGCATCAACTTGTGACTATTCACGGAAAGATTAGCTTTAGGAGATCCTTAAAAAACAAATTAAAATCAATTAGTTGAAGACTATTCGCTTTTCAATAAACAAGGTAAGAATTACCTTTCTATCAGATAGGTATG
>NZ_WXWP01000317.1:0-9756 GCF_009904765.1 Vibrio sp. V39_P1S14PM300 | reverse complement strand
AATCTTGAAGGTGTCAGCAGGATGCCGACACGGAACAGGAAAGACCCATGGATTGGTCATCTTCAGGAAGAAGATTCGATTATTCAGGATGAATGATTGGCAAGGAAAGCGAAGGACATTGGCTGGAAGCTCAGTAACTAGGATGGTTACACTACGGAAGGTTAATGGACAACTTCAAGGACTGAGGCACGTCTGTCAGGAAGACAGATAAAGGACACCGCTAGGAAGGCGATGATACGGAAAGTGCTGAAGGATGCAGCTTACTATCAGGGAATAGATGCAGGGAGCACCTAAAGTAGCCGGATTGCTGCGAGTAAGAACCGACCCCACCAGGCGAGAGCTTGGTGGGGTTTTCTTTTGTCATAAATTGTTACACTTGCCACTATTGCCTTAGTTTCACCAGGGTGATTTACTACGGATCCCTAAGTAACAGAGGTATAAAAAACTCAATGGACGACCCCTTCAGGCGACTTCACTTCTTCTCGGCTTCCTTATATGCGGAGGCTGAATCATGTTAGAACTCTTCTTACAACCCGAAATTCTGGCCGTATTTGCTACTTTGTTTGTCCTTGAAATTGTCTTGGGCGTCGACAACGTAGTGTTTATCTCGGTGCTGTGTGAACGACTTCCCGCTTATCAACGTCGAACTGCACGTAATCTGGGTATTGCTTTAGCTGTCATGGCGCGTATCGTGTTGGTCTTTTCGATATCCTGGGTGATGTCTTTGACTCAACCATTGTGGTCTGTCGCCAGTATGACCTTTACCGGACGCGACACGATTATGATTCTGGGTGGTGCCTTCCTATTGACCAAAAGTGCTAAGGAACTTTGGTCGTGGTTGATGCATGTCGAGTCTGCGCACTCCACTCGAGTTCGTACCGGACTAGCGGTCGTGTTGCTACAGATTGTTGCTGTTGACGCGGTGTTTTCGATGGACTCGGTGATTACTGCTGTCGGCCTGACTTCAGATGTTCCCGTGATGGTCGCGGCGATTCTGGCGTCGGCAGTGGTGATGGCGATGACCGCAGAAAAGATCAATAACCTGGTGACTCGTTACCCGGGCTTCAAAACACTGGCGTTGCTGTTTCTGGTGCTGCTCGGTGGCTTGTTGATGGCGGAAGGCTTTGCCATCCATGTCAACAAAGGTTACGTGTATTTTGCGATGGCGTTTGGTTTGATTCTGGAGCTATGCCATATCCAGATTAAAAATAAACAGCATCGTGCAGTGGCGATTCGACGTATTCGTCCGATGAGTAAAAATCGTCAAGCCATGCTCGGTTAAATGTGGCTTGAGTAGAGAAGGGAAGCGTAACGCTTCCCTTTTTGTTTTACGCGTATTGTAAATACAAACCCATACATTAAATCTATGGCTGGGGTGGATTTGTACACTGTATTATTGGACGGAACTTAACAATCCTAACGTAGTCAGATGGCTACAGCCTTAATCGTAGATGGAAGTCATTCATGTCCAAACCCTGGAGCCTCTCGCTGATAGCGGCCAGCATTGTCGGCGGTAGTGTGTCTCTTTATGTTAACTCCGGCCCTACACCTCAACCCTTTCCGACCATTGGTGTAGAAAAAGGCAGTATTGAAAAGCAAGCCATTGCGGTGGGTAAAATCGTGCCCGCGCACTCGGTATCAATCAAATCACAAATTGATGGCATTGTGGGTGAAATATACGTCCAAGTTGGGCAGAAAGTGACACAAGGTCAGGCTCTGATAAAAGTGCGTCCAAATCCGACGCCCCAAGCTTTGACAGAAGCCTCTACTGCGCTGATGCGCAGTGAAGCGGATTTAGAATCGGCACGTCAGAAATTGGCCAATCTGGAAAGCCTGATCACACAGAATATCATTCCGCGTAATTATGACGAGTATGTCACCGCCCGATCAGAGGTGAAATCCGCAACAGCTGACGTGTTACAAAAACGCCAGAATCTGGAACTGATTCAAAGTGGGGAAGCCTCGGTGGGCAACTCCAAACTGACGTCGACCATTTATGCGCCGATTGACGGTACGGTACTGAATCGTAAAGTCGAAGTGGGTGAACCGATTATTTCGACTGAATCCAGTCAGGCGGCGACAGAAATGATGTCGCTGGCGGACATGAACAGCATGGTTTTTAAAGGCAGTGTCAGCGAACATGATGCTGCGCAGTTAACTCCGGGTATGCCGGTCGTGTTGACGGTAGCGCCGTTTCCGGATTTCGAAATACACGGCACACTGACCAAGGTCGCGATTCAGTCGGAAAACCTCAATGCTCCGGCAGACACCTCAGCCAAGAGCTTTGATAACGGCTTTGAGGTGGAAGTGGCCAACCTGCAAATACCGGATACCGTCACGCTACGTTCCGGTTTTTCCTCTACCGCGAAAATCACCCTCAAACAGGCACAGAATGTTCTGACGTTGCCAGAGCGTGCATTGAAGTTTGAAGGGGACACGCCTACCGTCCTGATCCCGGATAACTCTGAACAGGGCTTTCACTCCCAGCCGGTAAAACTCGGTTTATCGGACGGTATTCAGGTGGAAGTCATTGAAGGCGTCAGTCTGGATGAGCAGATCATTGACAACAGCATGATGGACGCAGTGCATGGGTAACAAAATTTGGCGCCCGGTGCGAGGCATGCTGGTAATGTCAGTGGGGTTGTTGGCCATGCCAAGTTATGCCCTGTCGATTGAAGAGGCCTGGCAGGCGGCGAAACAGTACGATCCATCGTATGAGCAGGCAAAGATCGGAGTTCGTGCCGGTGAAGTGCAAGTTTCCGAGAGTCGCAGTGCGTTATTGCCTTCGATGAATGCTACGGCGTCCACAAGCTGGAATGACAATCACCGAAACGCAACCAGTTATGGGGCGGACATTACTCAGACTATCTGGGACAGCACGCTATGGTCCGGTTTGGATCAGGCACAGGCCAGCTACGTCGCCTCCGAGCTGGAATTGTCAAAAGCACACAATGCGCTGGCTCAACAGCTCATCAGTGCATACCTGGATGTGGCCAGCGCTCAAGGTGACCTACAACTGGCACAGAACAAACTGGCGGAAGGCGATAAGCTGCTGCGGATCTCTGAGAAGCGCTACCGGGCGGGTAAGACGAAGTCGATTGACATCGAAGATATGCGCGCCAACCAGATCTCGGAAAAAGCGGCGATTCTCAGTGCCCAGTCGAGACTGGAAGAAAAGCGCGCTGAATTGGCGGCGCTGATAGACCGTCTGCCTGAACACGTGGATGAGATTCAGACCGATACGCTGGTGGAACCTGCCATGCTGGTCAGCACCAAAACCGAGTGGTTGAAATTGGCCAAAGATAACAGCCCCGAATTGCTGGTGGCGATGCAGAAACTCAAGGTTAGCGAAGTCGCGAGAAAGGTCGCACAAGGCGGTTATTACCCGAAATTGACGGGGAACCTTGGGTATCAGGACGGCGATCGACGTTCAGAGGGCGAGTTCAGTGCCGGGCTATCATTGAGTGTGCCGATTGATTTAAACGGTGCGACTCGGGCTAAAGTGGATCAGGCATCATTGACGATTCTCAGTGCTAAGCAAGATGTTCGCAAAGTGGAGATCGACATTCAAAAACGCATTCAACAACAATTCGAGCAAGTCAGGCTCAACTGGCAACAAGTGCTGATGGCCAAAGAGTTGGTTGATTACCGTGCTCGAGTGCTGAGTAGTAAAGAAACACTGTATGACGCGGGGATGGCGCAGGCCTCGGACGTTATTGATGCACACAACGATTTGTTTACGGCCAGAAATAGTCTGCAGCAGAACTTGTATGGCTACTGGCGTCAGCGTATTGGCCTGTTACAAGCCGCCGGTAAACTAGACGATAACACCATCAGCATGATTTCCGGAGCATTGCGTTCATGATCAACGTGCTGCAACAAACCGGACAGACATTAACGGCACACCGAATGAAAAGTGCGCTGGCCGTGATTGCCATATCCTGGGGTGTGATTTCTGTGGTGGTTCTGATGGCGTTGGGAGAAGGTTTTTATCGCCAACAGAGTGCGGCTTTTGCTCTACTGACCAACAGCACTCAGATTGTGGCACCTTCTCAAACCGGTAAACCATGGCAGGGATTAGCGGCACGGCGGACGATTCAAATCTCCGCGGAGCAGGCTAACCGTCTGATGCAAACTGGGTACGTTTCTAAACTGGCGCTGATGTACGAACAGTGGGATGCGGCCGTCACTAACGGCAAAGGTCAGACCCTCACGTCTAATGTTGGCGGTACCGATGACGCATATTTGTCGTTAGTGCAGCTAACTCTGAAGCCGGGAGGCAGGAGATTTACCCCCTCGGATCTCAATAACCACACCCGTGTTGCGATAGTCGGTAACCAGATTGCTCAGATGGGCAAACTGACGGTTGGGGACAGGATTAAGGTCAAGGGTATCCCGTTTTACATCATTGGTGTACTCAGTGATGTAAATTCGGGGATCTCCTTTGGCGATCAGCGTCGTGTGTTGATTCCAAGAACCACCTATCTGGATATCTGGAATGACAAACCAGGGTTGCTGCTGGTTAAGCCCGCACAGGAGATCAATGGCCCTCTGTTGCGCCAGAACCTGTTGCGTTATTTCGCGGGTCAGCTGCATTTCGACCCTAGTGATACGGACGCTATTCATCTGCCCGATCTTAGTGATGGCGCGGATGTGATCAACGGGATATTACGCGGGATCCAGTTATTTCTCGCCGCCAGCGGGGCGATGACCATGGCTGTCGGCGCGTTAGGGGTCGCTAACATTATGTTCCTTTCGGTGACGGAGCGAACCCGTGAAATTGGGGTTCGGTTGGCCATCGGTGCAACGCAAAACTCAGTCATGATTCAGTTCCTTGCCGAAGGGCTCACTCTCGTCGTTGTCGGTACTTTGACAGGCTTGCTGGTCGCCGCAGGGACGGTTCATTTACTGGTTCAACTATCACTACCGGACTGGATGGGAACCCCGGTGATCACGCTAGGTTCGATTGGTGTTTCCATGCTCGTCACTGTCGCACTGGCTTTGATGGCGTCGTATTTTCCGGCCCGCCGTGCGTCGAGACTGACGCCGGTCGTGGCTTTGAGTGCGAGGGTGTGACGATGTTGTTACCGATGCGACAAATTATTCAGGAAATGGCCGCTGAGAAACTGCGCCTGACGCTGACGGTTCTCGCTGTCACCTGGGCGACGTTGTGCATTGCGTCTATGCTCGCGGTTGGAGAGGGGATCCGCCTGAGTGTTATTCGCACGATCCAGAATGGTAATGGCAATCTCTTGTATGTAACGGGTGGGCTGGCGAGTATCGACAATGGCGTGTTTCATGAGGGACAACCGCTCAAACTCAAGGTTGATGATAGCGCCGCGTTGCAGGCGTTACCAGCGGTACTCACTGCGCTGCCGAGCGCAGAATGGGATGAGCGACTTTCCGTTGGTGACCGGGGAACGTGGCGCAACCCGATCGCGGTTCCGACGGAATATGCGACCATGACCAGACTGAAGATGATGCCCGGCAGCCGCTGGTTTAATCCGCTCGATCAAAAAGAGCAGCGTAAGGTGATCGTGTTGGGTTATGCCAGCGCGGCGGATCTGTTTAACCCAAATGAAGTGTTTAATTGGTTTGCTGCGGTGAAGCTAAAAGTGAACCCGGTGGGTCAAAAGGTCAAACTCGGATCGGAAGAGTTTACCGTGATTGGGGTACTGGCCAAAAACAGTGCGGATATCGAATGGGGCGATCCGGTGAACTACTCCAGTTTTGTGCCTTTGTCGACCTGGCAACGTTTTCATACAAATGGTGATATCGGCGCGATCAATGTCCAGCCAAGTCAGCATGCCGATCGGTTGGTTTTGGCTGCGACCTTACGTCAGATCCTGGCGCGTAAACATGGAGCCAATGTGGCCGACGAACAGGCTGTGCAAATCGACGATATGTTTTTAAAACAAAAAAGCATGCAGCAGTTTCTGGTTGGTTTACAAAGCTTTCTTGGCATCATCGGTTTCGTTACGCTGGCTGTAGCAGGCGTGGGTATTGCCAACGTGATGTATGCCACCGTGAAGCGCTCTACCCGCGACATCGGTGTGCGTATGGCTGTTGGGGCGACCCCAACAGCTATCCGGGGGCACTATCTGATTCAGTCCATGCTGACAATGATGTTGGGTGGGGTGATGGGACTTGGAGTGACTTACGCCATGGTATCGGCAATCGGAGCGGTGAATCTGGACGGAAACGTGTTTTACGAGCAACTGGGTAAACCTATTCCCGAGTTGTCCTGGCTGGTGGTGGCGATTGTGATCGCGACACTACTGGTGATTGGTGTTGCTGCAGCCTGGCTACCGGCAAATCGTGCCGCCAGTATTACGCCGTTGCAGGCACTGCAAAGTGAATAAAAAGTTGAACGAAAAATCATGAAGTTATCCGACAAACCTTTGGTCAGGCTCAACAATATCTGTAAGTACTACGCTAGCGGTGAAACCGAAGTCCGCGCACTGGATGGGGTTGATCTGACGATAGCGCCGGGCGAGTTTCTGGCGATCCTTGGCCCGTCAGGATCGGGAAAGTCCACGCTGATGAATGTGCTGGGATGTCTGGATCAGCCGACGAACGGTGAATATTATCTGGATGGACAGGATGTTTCGGCGTTGAGTGCCAATGCGCTGGCATCGATCCGCAATCAGAAAATTGGCTTTGTGTTCCAGAGTTTCAATTTGCTGGAATACGCGAGCGCGCTGGACAACGTGGCCTTGCCGCTGGTGTACTCCGGAGTTAAAGCGAAAGAACGACGTGCTCGTGCTGCCCGCTTACTTGAGCTGGTCGGGCTGGGTGACAGGCTGGATCACAAGCCGAATCAGCTGTCAGGCGGACAAAAACAACGTGTGGCGATCGCGAGGGCACTGGTGAACGATCCACACATTATTTTGGCTGATGAACCTACCGGAGCTTTGGATTCAAAATCGGGAGCGGAGATCGAGGCGTTGTTCAATCAACTTCACCAGCAAGGCAGGACATTGATCATCGTGACCCACGACAACGCTTTGGCAGAGCGGACCCGGCGCGTGATCACCATTAAAGATGGCGCGGTGATTTCTGATCGGGCACCTGTGGTGCCAGCTTGAAAATAATAAAAAGGCGAGTGATGACACTCGCCTTTTTTCTCATCGCCGGAAATCGACCGGTTCTGAATTTTTAAGGTGAATCTGCGTGACGGCCGGGGCCGTCTCAGCAATCACTTTGCCATGACGTATCGAGTAGCGCACCGGGACCTGACGGCGCAGTGCATCAAAACCACTTTCTGCTGGTAGGATCAACAGACTGCCTGGCTTGCCGACTTCAATGCCGTAGTGATCCTGAATGTTTAACGTGCGGGCGGAGTGGCTGCTGATGAGTTTGAGCGACTCATTGATCTGGTCATAGCCCATCACCTGACACACATGTAGGCCCATATGCAGCACCTGGAGCATGTTGGCGGTTCCGAGAGGATACCAGGGATCGAATACATCATCGTGACCAAAGCAGACATTAATGCCTGCGTTGAGCATCTCTTTCACCCGGGTGACGCCACGGCGTTTAGGGTAATCGTCAAAACGGCCCTGAAGGTGGATATTCACCAGTGGGTTCGCGACAAAATTAATGCCGGACATCCGCAACAATCGGAATAGCCGTGACGCGTAGGCGCCATTATAAGAACCCATAGCGGTTGTATGACTGGCTGTAACCTTATTACCCATGGCGTATTTGTGCGCCAATGCCGCCAGCGTTTCAACGAAGCGGGACTGTTCGTCGTCGATTTCATCGCAGTGTACGTCGATCAGTCGATCGTATTTTTTCGCCAGTTCAAACACATAGTGCAGTGATTCAACACCGTATTCACGAGTGAACTCAAAATGGGGGATTGCGCCGATCACGTCTGCCCCTAGTTTGAGCGCTTCTTCGAGTAACGCTTTGCCATTGGGATAAGAGAGGATACCTTCTTGAGGAAAGGCCACGATCTGTATGTCGACCCAGGGCTTCATCTCTTCCCGTACCTCAAGCATTGCTTTGAGAGCGATCAGAGTGGGATCAGATACATCGACATGCGTCCTGACGTGCTGCACGCCGTTGGCAATTTGCCATTTGAGGGTTTGGGTTGCACGTGTTTTCACATCCTCGATAGAGAGCTGTTCTTTGCGCTCCGCCCAGCGCTCTATGCCTTCAAACAGCGTTCCGGAAATGTTCCAGGCCGGCTCACCGGCCGTTTGCGTGGTATCTAAATGAATGTGTGGTTCACAAAACGGAGCGACAGCCAGGCCGCCTTTCGCATCAAGGATTTGGCCTGCAAATTCATCACTGTCCGTCGCAGGGTCGATCCGGCTGAAGCAGCCGTTTTCAATCAAGATGTTTTTGAGCGGTTCTTCGCCTTCAAGTCTGGCGTTTTTTATCAGTAATGTTGTCATGACGTGTCCTTATGCCGTCTGCGTTGCGAGTGTTTTTTTGTTGATAATAGGATTGAGTATCAGGTAACTCAATGCCCCGCCCAGTACCGCGTTGACCGGTACCACGCCAGGCAGGAAATGACCTGCAACCACACCGATGATGACAGCGGAGATTGCGGCCCAGTTGATGGTCTGAAACTCTGCGGTCGAGAAATCACGGTAACGCTTACGATTTATCATGAAATCCGCAATGATCACACCACCGATAGGCGGAATAGCCAAAGAAAGAAAGGTTAACCAGCCCACAAAGTTGTTGTACAGCCAAAGCGCACACAGGGTGCCAATCAGGCCATTGAATATAGAAATGAATTTGCTCGGCAGACCGGTAATGTTGGAGAAACCCAGATCGGAGGCGTAGAGCGCGTTGTCATTGGTGGTCCAGATGTTAAGACCGAGGACGATAATGGCAGGCAACAATAACCCCTGTGCCATCATGACTTCAGAAATATCCGACTGACCAGTCACTGAGGCGCCGGCTGCACCGAAAACAAACATCAGTGAGTTACCGATAAAGAACGCGATCATGGTCACCAGGACCGCGCCTGCTGGCTTTTTACCGAAACGAACAAAGTCGGCAGTGAGTGTACCTGCGCTGACAAAGGAGCCGACAACCATGGCCAGAGCAACCGAAAAGTCAATAGGTTGCGTTGGTTGTGTGGTCTGTAGCTCGCTCAAACCGCCCACACTGTTTATGGCTTCAGAAACGGACCAACTCCCCAGAATTGCAATGGCCGGTACCGCTATGGCAGACAGAATCATCAAAGCTGAAATGCCAAAATAGACCGTCGCAGTCATCATTAAACCAGACACGATAATCAGAATATCTGTATCAATACCGGTGGCTTTTTGCACCGGAATCGCAAACATCGCAACTCCGACGCCAAACCAGCCCACTTGCGTTCCACCCAACAAGGCTGAGGGCAGCCATGAGCCTTTAGAACCGAAAGAAAAACGCGCAAGGAGATGGGTGGAGAGGCCGGTTGAAGCGCCGATGTAGCCAAGACAAGACGTGTAAATACCGAGTATGAGATTGCCGATGAGTACAGCAAGGAAGAAGTCGTTGAAACTCAGGCCGGTACCGAGTGAACCGCCGGTCCACATACTTGCGGAGAAAAATGTCAGCCCCAGCATCACCATGGTCAGTGATGCGACTCCTTTTCTGGCCGATACTGGCACCGGACCAAGACTGTAGTTGTTGTCTGCAGCCATTTTTAACCTCCGCTATCTGATTGTCGAAAACTTACGTTACCAAAATCCAGGCAAACGGCGCGTATTATGATGATGTAAAATTGAGAGTCAATGAGTTTATTGC
>NZ_WXWP01000196.1:0-9780 GCF_009904765.1 Vibrio sp. V39_P1S14PM300 | reverse complement strand
CCCTTATACAACGCAGGATGCTCACTGCGAACCTGCATCAGTTGAGCCAGATAGTTTTTCAGCGTCAGTTGCTCAGGTGTTAAAGCTGCGGTCACCCCTTCAATTTTTGCGCTTGAGCGTGCGACATGGTCATCACATACACCTAGCGCTGCGCAATCTGAGGTCACTTTCGCCGCGAAATCCGCAACCTCGTCACCAATTTCCTCACCATAATAGAATGTGATAGGGCCAGAATACGCCGCCAAGAAACTGAACGCCGCCTGATGACGCAGTTGATCGTCTCCCAACCCACCTCGTTGAATCAAATCCCCGAAACGCACCAGATCGTGATTGCCCAACATCAGATTCGGCATCGCGTGATACGGAGATTTCGCGCGCTTATTCCAATCGGCATCCAGTGCACGTGCGTTGCCGCGGGCCCCCGACTCTTCCACCGCTAAAGCCAGGACCAGACCATAACGCAGCGGGAAGTTAAATGCCGATGATAACCCCGGCTCCTCATCGGTGCCGTACGTCGTACGAGAAATTTCGTCCGCACCTTTCCACACTTCACCGACCATGTAACCTAACGTTCCCCAATCAAGTCCAGCCTGTTGATTCTCTGCCGAGGCTTGTTCAACTGCAACGCGAATTCGGGCCCAGGTCTGTAAAGGTACCTGATACGCCTGATCAAGACGCCATCCATCAATGCCAAACTCCTTCACCCAATAGGTCGCGACTTCGGTAAAGAACGCTTCGCTGGTTTCATTGGGGTAATTGACGTACATCCCGGGATATCCGGCTTCACTGCGTAAAGAAGGTAACTTGCCACTTGGTGAGGGTTTAACGCCATTCACGTGGGTGTGACCAAATACGCCATCCAGGAAGACATACAGTCCCTTTTGATGTGCCTTATCAATCAACTCTTTCAGTTTGGCATTGCTGCCAAAGTTCGGATCAACATTAAAATAGTCACACGCAAAATAGCCCGTAGCGTCGAGTTTGTTGTCCACGCCCTCTCCCGCGCAGGAGTCAAATACCGGGGTCAGCCAGATTGCATTGACGTTCAGGCTGGCAATGTAATCCAGGCTATCGATGACGCCCTGCAAATCACCTTTGTGATGAGACGTCCCATACCCCACACCGTAATCTGCGCTGGCATCTCCATCGACAAACGACTCCATCATGACCTGATAGATTCTCAGATCGCACGCCGGATTGTCGTCCTGATAACAGGCGTAATCCAAATCTTGGTTGAGCACTGCGAGTTTGAGTTGGTCTTGTTGCGACGCATCCAACGTAAACTGGTAGACTCCCTGATCCGTCACGGTGACTTTGATGTTGCCGTTACCTGCATCTTCCAGAGTGATCGAACCTGAACCCGTAACGACAGAACCGTATCCGAGATTCACATTGCTCCAATCATCAGAGGCAACTTTAAACTCATACGAACCTGGGGTCAGGTAACCGTCAAAAGCATAAAGTCCGTCGCCCTGATAAGTCATCTCATTTTCGGTGTTCCAGTCATTCATCGAGCCTCGCACGTACACTTTGGTGTTGCCATACGGCGCAACATCGACCGGAGTCGCCTCTGTCACTAACCCTTCACCTTGCTCACCAATCTGGGGTAGAACAAATACCGCCGCCGTTAGTGGTGGGATCGAGAACGTCTGATCTGTAAACGTTGATTGTTTAACGCGTGGATCGGCCGATGAAGTGAGTGCCGGATGCAACACAAAGCTATTTGCCCCATCGATACGAAGGCTTTGCGCAGACGTGTTGGCATTGATGGCTACCACGATTGCATCGTAACTCGGATCGAGATCCGCCCCGGCGTTAATACCATCGTTGACTGACATCACGATCATACCTGGTTGCGCATCAGGACCTGTATTATGGAAACGTACCCTTTCCAATACTTCCTGCTCGGAAACCAGTCTCAGCAAAGGCGTCGATGAACGCACTTTGAGCAGTGCTTTAAATGCATCGTCTGTCCAGCGAATATCGTCTGATGTGGCCACGGTATTCGGATTGCTGATGATGGATTGAATCGCACTCCAGTTCGCCTGATCTTTATCGGCTCTTGGCAGACCAACGTTCCAGTTGTTCGTTTGCATACTGAAATCGACTTTGTTGTACCAGTCACCGCTGTCGTAGCTGTCCCTTTCCATCGATTTAGAACGCAATAGCTCGGAGCCCATATGCAGGAATGGTACACCTTGCCCTAACATAACCGTCGACAGACCAACGATTTGCATTCGCGCTCTGTCCGCCGGAGAAATATCAGCTTGCGCTTTGTACTGATTGAAGTCCCATAAGGTTTGGTTGTCATGTTTAGACACGTAGTTGATCGACTCTTGAGGGTCGAGTGTGTACGCCGCGCCTTGATCGCCATATAAGTAATCGCGGCCATAGACTGTTGCCCCGCTATGAGTTTGCAGCGGATAGTTCTGCAAATTCCCCGTCATACCATAGCGAATCAGATCCATACGTGATTGCAACTCTTCTGAGAAACGGTCTCCGGCATTAGCAAAACCTGGGTTTTGCAATAACGCGTCACCACTATCAAACGGTCCGCCACCACGCACACCGTCACGCAGGCGATCGTTATACGTCCCGATTCCCGTCCCTGCCATCGGCCATTGAGTCGCGTTTTCACCGCGCTGGCCATTGGCCACTTCACCAAAGTTCCATCCTTCACCATAGAACCAAGTATCCTGATCGACTTTTTGAGTCTGCTCATAGATGTGCAGCATGCTGGACTTCATCAGATGTCCCATCAGATCGAAGCGGAACCCGTCAATTTTGTAGTCCTGGGCCCACATCATAACGCTGTCTGCCACCAGCTTTTCAAACATCCGGTTTTCGGACGCCGTATTGTCACAGCACGTGGAGTTTTCGACGGCTCCCGTAACAGGGTTCAGGCGATGGTAGTAACCGGGAACAGTCTTATCCAGTACAGACTTATCGTACAAACCGGATGAATAGGTATGGTTGTACACCACATCCTGTACGACACGGAATCCCATGGTGTGCAGTTTTTGCACCATCTGCCGGTACTCACGAATCCGAGATATGCCGTCGCTTTCAACTGCATAACTACCTTCTGGTGCGCTGTAATGGAATGGGTCGTAACCCCAGTTAAAACTGTCTAGCGAGCGAATGTCCGCCAACAAGGCCTGAGCCTCTCCCGAATTGGGATCGGTCTGTTCTAACAACGACAGAATCGTCGCACTGCGCGGAGTGTTATCCTGACACAAACTGGCACCCGGACTCACGTCACACAATTTGGCAACGGTGTCGTTGAGGTCAACCCGCTTGTCTTCGTTCTCGTTGATTGAAGCCAAGTCATAACTTGGCAGCAGGTGAATGGTGGTCAATCCGGCTTGTTTCAGCGCATCTAGATGAGTGACACTGTCACGATCATCTTCCAGAAATGCCAGATATTTACCATTTCGCTCTTCGGTTCCTTTAGTATCACTGACGCTGAAGTCACGAATATGCAGTTCATAAATGATGTTGTCTTCTGGGTTATCCAACACCGGAATGGTCTGGCTATCCCAACCTGCGGGCTTAGAAAGGGGCGAGTTCAAATCGACAAGTTGTGAATGAAGACTGGATGTGCTCAGTGACAGCGAGTATGGATCCGTCGTCATCATCCATTCAACCTGACTGGTTTTCGGATGGTAAGCTTTCACTCGATAGCGGTAGAACACATTGTCCAACTCTGCACCGCTCTGATAACGCCAGATACCTGTTTTTGGATCGAGCTTCATGGACAATGGTGACGAAGGGATCAGCGCTTTATCCTGATCATACAGATACAATTCGACGTCTTGTGCTGTTGGAGCCCACAAGGCAAATTGCGCCGAGTCACCCTCGATCCAGCTGCCCAGTCGAGCCTCATCTGCATCATCTGGTCCGGCGGTATACAGTGTATCCGTGATACCAGGAATCTGAACCTGCGTCGCCACTAAGAGTTGACCTTCATTATCCAGTGCCACGGCGATCAGTTGTGTCTTCAGCAAGGCTTTGGCTGTGCTTTCATCCACGTCAAGCATGAACTCAGTGCGTCCACGCAAGTGGGGAAATTCCGGGTTGTCTGTTGTACCAGCCAAAGACAGATCATATTTTTCAAATTGTTGTGGCTGAGCAATATCACCGTTGCCAGCCTCTCTGCTCCATATCTGGTAACGAGCCGCTTCACTGTGATCGAACCAGGCAATGGAAGTGACATCCAGCCAATGCGCCGCAGCCCCAGACAAGGCAACGGTGTTCTGTTCATCCGGCGAGTACTTCAATGTGGTACTGCCATGAGATGTGTACAGCGTGTTGCCTTTGGCAAACTCTATTTGTAGATCATCGCCTCCGAGCGCTTTATCGTCGCCTTTATGCACAATGAAATTCATGCACGCGCCGTGTTCACCTTTCAGTGGCACGGTGAATTTGGCGCCAAATTCAGGGTCAATCTCGCTCCACGTGTAAGGACTGCCCCACTCGACACCACTCAGGGCATCTTCGCTGATCGCATCACAGGTCGCGTTATTCCACAAATGCAGACCCCAGCCTTCATAGTTGCCGTCGTCGCGCTTGTAGTAGATCACCGCCTGTTGATACACAGGTGTCGGTTCAGTGGTGCTGTGGTCTGGGCTTTTTGGGTTAGTATCAACGCTGTCTGGAATACCGTCGCCATCGTCATCACTGGAGGCAAAATCGCTCAACCCATCACCATTGGTATCAAGGCTTTCGAAACGGTTTTTCGGAAATGCATCTGCGCTGTTTGCCACGCCATCACCGTCGATATCGCTGTCTTCGACATCTGCAACCTTGTCGCCATCGTAGTCCGCAGGTTGGCTGACGCTATCGTACGGATTGCTGTCTAAGCGTATTTCGTCCTCATTCGACCATCCGTCCCCATCTATGTCCGCATCCAGCGAGTCCGGAATTTTATCGCCATCGAGATCAGCGGGTTGACTGATCGCATCATACGGATCAGTCCCCACCTGACGTTCAACTTCATCATTGAAACCATCGTTGTCGTCATCCTGATCCGCATGGTCACCAATTCCGTCTAGATCCGCATCCGCAGACTCGAGTTTGTCATTCGGAAACAGATCCAGGGTATCTGCCACACCATCCTCATCACTGTCGCTCACCACAACTGGCTTACCACGTGAATCCAACATCAAGGTTTTATAGCGTAAATCACTGTCGCCTTTTCTCAGTTCTTTACCCAGCACTTTGGCCGCTTGTTCCAACGTTTTACTCAGCGGCTTTACCTCTGTATCGCTCAGGGTTTCCGGCATTAACTGCGCGAGTGCCTTTGCCGCTCTTGCTGCCAATAGATTTTCGTTAGCGACATAGTCGCTGTCCGGGATTAAATCCGGCTGTCGCAGTTGCCTGCGCAGCATAGCGATCGCACGTTTTTCGCTGACGCCCTGAGACATCTTTAGGCTGATGTAGGTTGTCAGAGGGCTGACGTGCGCATAGTCAGCCGGCGCCAGTAACAGATAATCACGTGTTGCTGCCACGCCCGGGATATCCTGGTCGACGGTTTGTCCACGCTCAACTTGCGCGGCAATCAAGCTGCTGCGCTGCTGGCGACTGACACCAGAGGCATCCAAACTCGCCCATCCCTGATCGTCCGTGCGGGCTTGCGGCTCCGAACCATTGGGTTGAAAGTTGCCGTCAACATCCAGCCAGACAGCGGCGTCACTCAAATAGCCATCCATCACCCGGAGATCCAGCTGGTCGTTGCACCCTGCCAGCATTCCAAGCGATGCAAAAGCCAAAGTCATTCTCGTTAACTTGATGTTCATTGTTATATCCATGTTTGTTCACGTAATTGGGGGACCCCTTACCTGGGTCCTTCCCGATGTGGAAGCAATAAGCAAACATCACCACAAGTTAACCTTATCTATTTCAGCTATTTTATTACCTCACCCCATCAGTAGAGGATTCAGGGCGTAGAGTGGTGGGAGGAGAAAACTAAGATAGAAGAGAAGTCACAAAATGAAGCGCTGGACTCGTAGGAATTTTTCTCACTGCCTGATAAACAGTGAGTTACTAGGCAATTTGTAGATTGAAAGAGGGCTTAAACTGTAGAAAAACTACATTTTACTCAATGCGCATAAATTTGATCTTCAGCCCATTGAACATTAGAAAAGACAAATACATAAACGCCCTCAACAGAGGGCGTTCGGGTTATTCAGGTAACTCATCGTCTTCAAAGACCACATTATAGTTTTCGGTATAACTGCACTGTGGCTGCCGACTGCAGGTAAAAAACCGGCGACCTCGAAACTCTCCCTGGCTGGCGGTTTTTATCACCATAGGACTGCCGCATTTCTTACAAAATCGTATCTCTTTGTCTGGCTCAATTAAATCAATATGTGCAGCCAGCAAACGGCGCAGACGTCCGACCTGATAGCTGTGCTTGATGGACGTACCAATTAATGGAATACCTGCCGATTTGCACACGTGCATCAGCAGTTTCTGCCGCTCGGCTTTTCCTTTATCGAGCGGTTTTCCGTTATCCAGCTCAATCACGACGCGCACTTCCAGCGTTCTTGGATCACAGACAATGTAGTCAAAATAACTTTTCGCGATCCGACCGTTCGCGATAAACCACTGTTTTTTGTTGGTTGCGACAGGGGCGAGCACATTGGCCATATTCACTTTTGTCATAACCACACCATGCTCACCAACAGCGGTTTTCAGCGCATTGAAGAAAGCCCCCTCCTGTAAATTTAACAGTGGTCCTTTCTTCTTATAACTGGAATCTTTAATGCTCTCTTGCCTGAGCAGTTTTTTCTGCACCACAAAAAAGAAGATCACTAAAATAACGACAAGAAAGAAAATATTTACCATTAACCACTCATTACCCGTTTACCCCGCTAAGTTGTAATTCTTATGCGTTTCTTATACTTACGCAAGCAGAACCTGCCAGGAACTAACGGGACACCTTGACATATCGCCGTTCAGGGCGTCCAACCGTTCCATAATTTAAATCCGCTTCCAGTTCCCCTACCGTGATCAGAAACTCCAGATAACGTCTGGCAGTCGTTCGACTGGCGCCTATTTTTTCCCCAGCCTCATCCGCAGTCAGACTGACTGGTGAGGTAAACAGCGCACGGATTTTATCCAGCGTCACACTGTCAATCCCCTTGGGCAGACGTCCGGAAGGTTTATCACTCCCGACATTGGCCTGAAGCATTTTGTCAACCAGGCTTTGATTGAGATCATCCACACTCCCCAGCTCCTGTTGACGTGACTGATATTTTTTCAATGCCGCCTCTAAGCGAGGAAACATGACCGGTTTAAGTAGATAATCCACCACACCACCACGCATCGCCGTCTGGAGTGTTTCCACGTCACGGGCAGCGGTGATAAGAATGACATCGCATCCCAGATTTTCACCCCGTAACTGATTAAGAATATTGAGTCCGGTTCCGTCTGGCAGATACACATCCAGCAAGACCAGCTGGGGTTTAAGCAGCTCAAGCTGCATTTCAGCTTCTGCCTGAGTTGTCGCTATCCCGACGACGTCAAAACCGCCCATCTGCTCCAGATAGCGATGGTGCAATTGAGCGATAGCGATATCGTCTTCTATGATCATGACTCGGGTTAACGTACTCATAATTGATCTTCCTTGGGCAAATACACCGTCATCCTCGTTCCAAATTCTTTATGTCCATTAATTACCAACTCTCCGTGGTAACGCTGAGCTAACTGATTAACCAAATACAACCCCACGCCGCGGGTATGGTTATCTTTGCTCGATACTCCCCGCTCGGTCAGTGCATCTGGTGCAATGCCGTCAGGCAGTCCACATCCCTGGTCATCGACTTCCAGAATGATCTCATGGCCAAAGTCACTGATTGACACTTCAATTTGGCGCCGTTCCCGGGCAATGTGGTACTCCGCTTTTATTGCACTCATCGTGGCATCAAACGCGTTGTCGATCAGATTACCCAGAATCGTCACTACATCCTCTGCGTTGATGCGCTCAGGTAAACCATTTAGCCTTGAACCTTCCTCCACAACCAGTTCCAACCCGAGCTCGCGCGCCCGCTCCGACTTGCCCAGTAACATACCAGCAATCAACGGGTCTCGAACGGTTTCGCGTAAAAATTCGATCAGACTCTGATAGTGTGCCGTCTCCTGACCGATCAGATGTTGTACCGCTTCCAACTCGCCCATTTGTACCAGCCCACTGATGGTATTGAGTTTGTTGCGGTGCTCATGAGTTTGGGAGCGCAGCAGTTCGGCATACGCTTTGGTTTGGGAAAGTTGTTCGGTTAATTCATTAATTTCATCTCTGAGCCGGAAACTAGATACCGCGCCAACCACCTTGCCCTCAACAATAATCGGGCTACGGTTCGCAATCAGTCGCTGACCATTGAGATACAGATTAATATCATGATCGGTTTTGCCTGTCTGAAGAACGGTGTGTAAGTCACTTTCCGGCAGCACTTTCGAAAGTGGCTGATTCAGCGCTGTGTCTTTGTCGATGCCGAGAATATCGCACGCACTGCGATTGATTGAGCGCAGTTTACCAGCACCATCAATACTCAAAATGCCTTCTTTGAGCGTACTCATGGTGACATCGAGTTCAACGTACAAGCGGCCGATCTCCTCAGGCTCAAACCCTAAAATGGCTTTTTGAAAGCGGCGTGATGCGTAGCTGGAAACGATCGCATTCGCGCCAACCACACCAAGTGCCATGAGGATGAGAAATGTCAGGAACGGTTCGACTCTATCTTGCAAACGTTCAATAAGATAGCCGACCGACACCACACCAATGATGTCGCCATTGGCATTGAAGATCGCAGATTTTCCACGCACTGAAACACCAAGGGATCCTTTTGCCGTCGATACGTAGGCGCGGCCCTCAATCAAAGCGCCGTCATTATCACCACCACGCATTGGTAGTCCGATACGCTGATCTATCGGGTGCACAAGACGCACGCCTTGGGCATCTCCAATCACAATGAACGCCGCTCCAATCAAATCCGTCAGTTCGCGAAAACGCTGCTGATGTTCAACGATTTCACGATTCTCGACCATATTGATCACATAGGGAGAGCGAGCCAGAAATGCAGCGACACCCAAGGCTTTCTGCCCCATTTCTTCCTCTTGGGCATGTTTAACGTAAATGAACCCTGCTGCGACGAGCAACAGCAGTTCTATCAGCCCTGATAAGGTCATGATGATCAGCATTCGCTTACGAAAGCTGACTTGACTCCATTTCATACCACTATCCTTAGTTATCTGGCGCTAAGTTACCACTGAATCTTGTGAGGCTCTAAGCTGTCAGCCAATATCTGTGAGGATGAGTAAGGAAAAAGGCCGACAGAATGGAGTTCTGTATGTAAATTAGTCACTTACTATCAGTACTTCCAAAAAGGTGAAAATAGCTAAATATTAATCAAGTTGAATATGTGAATTGAGTCACATCAATTTTAGTCGATATAATCAGCGAAGGCGCTGTACGAATTGTATAATTATTATGCAGCGGCCACATAAGGATGCGAATGTTCAGCGCGGCAATTACAACATAATCAGCTGTCGTCGCGGGGCAATAACGAGGTCAGAGGGATAGAAAATGAGACGGGATGTTTTTGGGATTTGCCTTTCCAAATCCATGCTAAATAATAATCTAGGCGCCACTTTTACTCATGTGCGGGCTTACCAATCAGACGAGCGAAGTGACGATGTGCGGGTAATGAAATCTTATCCGCAAATGTCCGGGCAGGAAGTCCTCAATACGATGCAGGATTCCAAGAGCCTCATCTGGCG
>NZ_WXWP01000008.1:0-9865 GCF_009904765.1 Vibrio sp. V39_P1S14PM300 | reverse complement strand
ATTTAGGTACCACGCTTTTTATAATCACACTGATACACATCTCAGCAAATACAAGTCTGGTGTTCAATAGTGATGTTTTTATGATTGAATTCGTTTTAACCTTGCTTTGGCTGACGTTACATATATTTTGGTTCCGTAAGCAGCCACAGTTAGAACGGTATCAGCCAAAGCATCCACTACTAAAAATTAACCCAAAACACAAAAGTCGCGATCAACTTCATGCTGTTGGTTACTTTTGGCAAAACTTACGTCTGATGATGTGGAATGGTGCACTACTGATACCGTTTGTTATCATTATTGTTGTGGCCAAATTGGATGGTAGAGATGTTAGCTTGACTAGTTTTGATGCTGGCGAAATCGTTTTCTTTTTATTTTGGTGGCTACTGGTGTTTTTTTTCGCAAGTCGATTATTGTATCGTCGCTGTCTCAACATTGGGTGGCGTTTTGGTAAAACCCTCGTGCTGCTGATCTTGCCTTTCGCGTGTAGCGTATTGCTGAAAGTCATAATTCCTGAACATGCTTCGTTTTCCAATTCGCAAATTCAGCTAATAATTTGGTTACAATTACTCGTAAGTTGGGCTATTAGTGCAGTGATAGTGTTACTGATGCTAAAAACTACACCACAAGAATAGCCTAATAAGACTTAAGAAAAGCAGCCAGTGGCTGCTTTTCAATTAAGCTTGTACAACAACCTTAATCTTCATAGTTGTCGATGCTTGGGCATGAACAGATTAGGTTACGGTCGCCGTACACGTTGTCGACACGATTAACCGTTGGCCAGTACTTGGATTGCTTGGCCGCTTGAGACGGGAAGCAAGCCAGTTCGCGCGAGTATGGACGGTCCCATTCTGCGTTGGCCAGATCTGCCTGGGTGTGTGGTGCGTGAACCAGTGGGTTGTTGTCCAGCGGCCATTCGCCGTTTTTCACTTTGTTCATCTCTTCACGGATGGCAATCATGGCTTCACAGAAGCGGTTCAGCTCTTCTAAATCTTCCGATTCGGTTGGCTCGACCATCAAGGTACCTGCTACCGGGAAAGACATAGTCGGTGCGTGGAAACCGTAGTCCATCAGACGCTTCGCGATGTCTTCCTCACTGATGCCTGTTTCTTCTTTCAGCGGACGAATATCGATAATACATTCGTGTGCGACGCGGCCGTTGCTGCCACGGTAAAGAACCGGGTAGTGTGGACGCAGACGCTCCATCACGTAGTTCGCGTTCAGAATTGCCACTTTGGTTGCCTGTGTCAGGCCTTCTGCGCCCATCATTGCGATGTACGCCCAGGAGATTGGCAGAATCGACGCGCTGCCCAAATCCGCTGCGGCTACGGCGAAGTCTTCACCTTCCAGACCACCTTCAATGTGACCAGGCAGGAATGGCGCCAGGTGCGATTTCACACCGATTGGCCCCATGCCCGGACCGCCGCCGCCGTGCGGGATACAGAACGTTTTGTGCAGGTTAAGGTGCGAGACGTCAGAGCCGATAAACCCCGGGGACGTCAGGCCAACCTGAGCGTTCATGTTAGCACCGTCGAGATAAACCTGACCGCCAGCTGCGTGAACCATCTGACACACTTCTTTCACCTGCTCTTCGTATACACCGTGAGTAGAAGGGTAGGTGATCATGATGCTCGACAGGTTGTCTTTGTGCTTCTCTATCTTCGCTGCCAGATCGTCGATGTCGATGTTGCCGTTGTCGTCACATTTCACCACCACGACTTTCATCGAAACCATGGACGCCGTTGCCGGGTTGGTACCGTGTGCAGAGCTTGGGATCAGACACACATTGCGGTGGCCTTCACCACGGCTTTCGTGGTAACGCTGAATCGCGATCAGGCCTGCGTATTCACCAGAAGCGCCTGAGTTCGGCTGGAGTGAGAACTCATCGTAGCCAGTGATTTCACACAGCTTCTCTTTGAGATCTTTCGCCAGTGCCGCATAACCGGCTGCCTGCTCTTTTGGTACGAACGGGTGGATGGAACCGAACTCTGGCCAGGTCACCGGAATCATTTCCGCTGCGGCGTTCAGTTTCATGGTACAGCTGCCCAGTGGGATCATACCGTGAGTCAGAGAGAAGTCTTTGTTTTCCAATTGCTTCAGGTAACGCATCATCTGCGTTTCGCTGTGGTGCGTGTTGAATACCGGATGCGTCAGGTAAGACGAGGTACGACGGCAGTTTTCTGGAATCGCTGCAAACTCATTGGCGGCGATGTCACTCGACAGCGCATTGATGTCTTCACACACACCAAATACGGCAAACAGCGCTTCGATGTCTGATGTGGTGGTGGTTTCGTCGAAGCTGATGCCAAGCTTACCTTCGCTGGCCAGCAGGCGCAGGTTGATGTCTGCCGCTTGCGCTTTGGCGTACAGTTCTGCGGTTTTGTCACCAGCATTGATGGTGATGGTGTCGAAGAAGCTATTGTGCGCCAGCTCGTAACCTGATTTCGTCAGACCCGCTGCCAGAATTGCAGTCAGATGGTGAGTACGACGCGCGATGGTGCGCAGGCCTTCTGCGCCGTGGAAAACCGCGTAGAAAGAGGCCATGTTGGCCAGCAGTGCCTGAGCAGTACAGATGTTGGAGGTCGCTTTTTCACGACGGATGTGCTGTTCGCGGGTTTGCATTGCCATGCGCAGCGCCTGGTTGCCACTGGCATCGATAGAAACACCGATAACACGGCCCGGCATGGTACGCTTGTGTTTGTCACGCGTGGCCATGAAAGCGGCGTGAGGACCGCCATAGCCCATCGGGACGCCGAAGCGCTGTGCGGAACCGATCACGACGTCGGCACCCATTTCACCCGCAGGTTTCAGCAGCGTAGAGGCCAGCAGGTCAGTGGCCACCGCAACCAGCGTTTTGTTGGCTTGCGCTTTGGCGATGATGTCTGTCAAATCGCGGATTTCACCCGTAGTATTCGGGTATTGAACCAATGCACCGAACGCTTCAGTTTCCGTCAGGGTATCCAGTGGGGCAACGTGCACGTCAAAGCCGATAAAGGCGGCACGGGTTTTCACCACTTCTATGGTTTGCGGGTGTACGTCATCTGCAACAAAGAAGACGTGGCTCTTACTCTTGCCTGCACGCTTACACAGTGTCATGGCTTCAGCGGCCGCGGTTGCTTCGTCCAGCAGAGAGGCATTCGCGATTTCCATGCCAGTCAGGTCCATAACCATCTGTTGATAGTTCAACAGAGCTTCAAGGCGACCTTGGGAAATTTCTGGTTGATACGGCGTGTAAGCGGTATACCAGCCCGGGTTTTCCATGACGTTACGCAGTATTACATTCGGCGTGAACGTGTTGTAGTAACCCTGACCGATGAATGTCCGTTTAATTTGGTTTTGGTCAGCAAACGCTTTGATGGTGCGTAGCATGTCTGCTTCGCTTTGCGCAGCAGCCAGTGCCATTGGTTTCTCAAGACGAATCTGAGCCGGAACCGTTTCCTGGATCAGCGCGTCGAGGCTCACTGCATTAATGGCTTCCAGCATTTTTTGCTGGTCGTTTGTGTTTGGTCCATTGTGGCGTGCAACGAACTCATTTTGTGTGCTTAGGCTTTGAAGTAATTCAGTCATTTTTACCTTCTCCAAAAGGCCCACAAGCAGTGTGACACCGTGATATTGGGCCTTTAAAAAAAAGCTGCCCATCATGTAATTATGGGGCAGCTTTCGTTTTCTTCCCTGATTAATCTTCTTCGATTGAGTTCAGGTATTCTTCAGCGTCTTTCAGATCATCCAACTCTGAAGGCTGAGACAGTTTCACTTTAACAATCCAACCGCCTTCATACGGTTCTTCGTTGATAAGCTCAGGGCTGTCTTCCAGCTCCTCGTTAATTTCTACCACTTCACCAGAAACAGGAGCGTAGATATCTGAAGCGGCTTTTACAGACTCCACCAGAGAAAAGCTTTCGCCGGCTTCGATTTCGTCTTCCACGTCTGGCAGGTCAACGAAAACTACGTCACCCAGCATTTCTTGTGCGTGCTCAGAAATACCAATCGTCACTGTGCCGTCGCCGTTATCGCGAACCCACTCGTGGCTGTCTGTAAACTTCAGGGTCTTGTCCATTGCTTGATCTCCAAATACTGTGAGGATTTAAATCTGTTATTGGTAAAGTGGGTAGCGACGGCAAAGCTCTTTGACTTCTTTGCGAACGCGTTTTTCTACGTCTGCGTTACCTTCAGGGTGTTCAACCAACCCATCCAGTACATCACCAATCCAGTTACCGATCATTTTGAATTCTTCAACGCCAAAGCCGCGGCTTGTGCCGGCTGGGGTGCCTAAACGGATACCCGAAGTAATCATAGGTTTTTCTGTGTCGAACGGGATGCCATTTTTGTTACATGTGATCCCAGCACGTTCCAGCGCTTCTTCTACCTTGTTACCTTTCAGGCCTTTAGGGCGTAGGTCCACCAACATCAGGTGGGTGTCTGTGCCGCCGGTGACAATGTCGCAACCGCGAGTTTGCAATACTTCAGCGAGAACTTTTGCGTTGCTGATCACCGAATCAATATAAGTTTTGAATTCTGGACCCAGCGCTTCACCGAACGCGACCGCTTTTGATGCAATCACGTGCATCAGCGGGCCACCTTGCAGGCCAGGGAATACCGCTGAATTGATTTTCTTAATGATGTCTTCGTGATTGGTCAGGATCATGCCGCCACGTGGGCCGCGCAATGTTTTGTGTGTTGTGGTGGTGACTACGTGCGCATGGGGTAGCGGGCTCGGGTGAGCACCAGTTGCAATCAGGCCAGCGATGTGCGCCATATCCACCATCAGGATGGCGTCGACTTCATCGGCGATCGCACGGAATTTAGCAAAATCGATGACGCGAGGAATGGCGGAGCCGCCTGCAATGATCATCTTAGGCTGGTGTTCCAGCGCCAGTGCACGGACCTCGTCGTAATCAATTTCCAGAGTGCCACGGTTAACGCCGTACTGAACCGCGTTGAACCACTTACCAGATAACGCCGGGCGCGCACCGTGTGTCAGGTGGCCGCCCGCATCCAGGGACATACCCATAATGGTGTCACCTGGTTGAAGCAGGGCCAGTTTGACCGCACCGTTGGCTTGAGCCCCCGAGTGAGGTTGAACGTTTGCGTATCCACAGTTAAAAAGCTTTTTCGCGCGTTCGATAGCGATCGCTTCAACGGTATCGACGTGTTCACAACCGCCGTAATAGCGACGGCCTGGGTAACCTTCGGCGTATTTGTTGGTCAGGCAGGTGCCTTGTGCCTGCATCACTGCCTTCGAGACTATGTTTTCTGACGCAATCAGTTCGATTTGTTCATTCTGACGCGTGAATTCTGCCTGAATACCAGCAAAGACGGCGTCGTCGGTAGCAGCGAGGTTGGTAGAGAAAAAGTTTTCCAGGCTGTGGTTTTGGTAAGTTTTACTCATGGTAGATGACCTTCCATTTCTACTGACGAACGATGTGATTGTGTTTTTGGCTGTCGTCAGTCCTGTCGTTTTTATCTGCACTGTTCCACGGTAGGGAGCGTGTTGGCTGGGCCAGAACAGAGCAGGGCGAATATCCCTCATCCGGGGCGATACCGGGATGAAATCCGGGTATCCAGACTCCGAAAAAAAGTTGTTAACAACCTCGGTGTTCAGAGTCAGAAATAGCATCTCTACATCTAACAAGTCGATAACATACCCCCTGTCATGAGAACAATCAATCAAAAATTTCCAATAGGAAACACAGTTTCCATTTCTGTTACCCAGAGCACGCTTTATTTCCTGGTGTGGTCTTTAATCAACAATGAGCTTCGTGCAACAATGATTTTCAATACAGGGAGAAGACGTGAAACAGAGGGAAAGCATGTCAGAAGACATCTATGATGAGTACCCGTCGTTGACGCTGGCAAAAGAAGCTGGCGACCAGAATATAGAGCCGTTAAAACTGGGACAACGCATTAAAGATATTCGTGCGAAATTGGGCCTCACTTTGGAAGAGGCCAGTCAGCGTACTGGATTGGCTCGTTCAACGCTGAGTAAGATAGAGAATGAACAGATCTCTCCGACCTTCCAGGCGATGCAAAAACTGGCGGCTGGACTGCAAATAGATATGCCGCAACTCTTTGAACCACCTAGGAAAAAGGTAGCAACCGGTCGGCGAGATATTTCTCGCGCTGGCGAAGGAAAACCGCATCCGACACCGACCTACGAACACGAGCTGCTTGCTACGCAATTATCCAATAAAAAAATGATGCCGTTTAAGAGCCGTATCCGTGCCCGAACGTTTGAAGAATACACCGACTGGGTGCGTCACGATGGCGAGGAATTTCTGCTGATTTTATCCGGTGAAGTGATGTTCTATTCTGAGTTCTATGAACCGGTAGTGATGCACGAAGGTGACAGCGTTTACTACGATGCCAATATGGGTCACATGCTGGTTTCAGTCAGTGAGGAAGATGCGCATATTTTGTGGGTCACTGCGAAGTGATATCGCAAAAAGTAAAATTTCCTATAGTGAATGCAAACGTTTGCTATTGTAGTTAACGTGAATGAAAAAGCGTCATGTTGATGTGAAAGTCATCGATGTGGCGCTTTTCTTTAACGATTTTTAAATGTGTCTAACTTGTTAAATGTCACATTTTGAACTGTTTTGAACTTGTTAATGATGAAAAAGAGGCGCATGCTTGTTTACTATAGGAAACACGGTTTCCGTTTCGGAAAAAATCGCAATTCATCGCGGCTAACTCAGAGAGTCTGGCTTAATGGAGAAGAAGATGACTCAAGAACTACTGAAAACACCTCTGCATGCGCTTCACGTTGAAGTGGGTGCGAAAATGGTCCCTTTCGCTGGTTACGATATGCCAGTGCAATACAAGCTGGGTGTCAAGAAAGAGCACCTGCATACTCGTGATGCTGCGGGTCTTTTCGATGTTTCTCACATGGGTCAACTTCGTCTGCATGGCGAAGGGGCGCCGGCGTTCTTGGAATCGCTGGTGCCAGTCGACATCATCGATTTGGGTGCAGGAAAGCAACGCTATGCCTTTTTTACCAATGAGCAGGGCGGCATTATGGATGATCTGATGGTGGCGAATCTTGGCGATCATCTGTTTGTGGTGGTGAATGCGGCGTGTAAAGAACAGGACATCCAACATCTGCAAGCACATCTGCCCGCTGAGGTTGAGCTGGAGCTGATCGAAGATCGCGCGCTACTGGCATTGCAGGGTCCAAAAGCCGCAGAAGTGTTGAAACGCTACCAGCCAGCGGTGGCCGACATGCTGTTTATGGATGTACAGAAGCTGACGATCGATGGCGTTGAATGCATTGTAAGCCGCAGCGGTTATACCGGTGAAGATGGCTATGAAATTTCTGTACCGACAGAGCACGCGGCAGCGTTTGCCAGCAAACTGACCGCAGAAGACGAAGTGGAGTGGATCGGCCTGGGCGCTCGTGATTCGTTGCGTCTTGAGTGTGGATTGTGCCTTTACGGTCATGATTTGGATACCACGACGACACCGGTTGAAGCAAGTTTGCTATGGGGCATTCAAAAAGTGCGTCGTGCGGGCGGCGAACGTGAGGGCGGCTTCCCTGGAGCGGATATCATTCTAAACCAGATTGAAACCAAAGATGTGTCACGCAAGCGGATTGGCTTGGTTGGTCAAACGAAAGCGCCGGTCCGTGAAGGTACCGAACTGTATGACGGTGAAGGCAACAAAGTCGGGATCGTGACCAGTGGTACTGCTGGCCCAACAGCGGGTAAGCCGGTTTCAATGGGTTATGTCCGTACGGATCTGTCGGCTGTCGGCACCGAACTGTTTGCCGAAGTGCGCGGAAAAATGCTGCCAATGACCGTTGAGAAAATGCCCTTCGTTCCACAACGTTACTATCGTGGCTAGAAACTAGCGAATAATTGACTTAATTTATGGGAGAGACCGTATAAAATCGGTGTCTCCCATTTTTTATAACTCAAATAATAAGTTGTTCCTACAGGAAGGAGTCATACCTTATGAACAAGTGGACGTGTATGGCTGCCGTGTTGTCTATTTCTGCCAATGTGGCCGCAGCCGATTTTCAACCTTATATTGTCAACGGAACCAGTGCGTCCGTGACCACCTATCCATCGTATGTTGCCCTGTTTTACGACCGTATTGATTACGATGGACGCTATGGCAGCGGCAGCTACTGTGGTGGTACCCTGCTGAACAATCAGTATGTTCTGACCGCAGCACATTGCGTGTTTAACGATGAAGAGGGCAATCTGTTTACCTCTGTGGTGCCTAAGCTTCAGCTCGAAGGTGACTTTCCTTCCAACGTGCAGGAGCGGGTGATGGTCTCCGAGATTTATTATCCGTCGACCTATGAAGATGAAACCCTGTTTAACGATATTGCCATTCTGAAGCTGGAGCGGGCGTTAACGACCGTCAGCAGCGCGGATTACGCTATTCGACCGACAGTGGACGATTACTCAACCTACCGCGCTTACAGCGAAGAGTTTAAGGCGGTTGGCCATGGTGATACGCGGAGTAACGCCGATGAAAGCAATGAGTTACTGCAAACCACACTGACCTGGGTGCCAAACAACCAGTGCAATTACACGGTAACCACCGACAACAACTTGTGTATGCAAGGTGAAGTGCCCACTGGTTCAACGCTGGAAAATGCGACTTGTCAGGGCGATTCTGGCGGCCCGCTCTACTGGTACAACGGTACGGAATATGTTCAGGTTGGCGTCACCAGTTTTGGTCCGGATACGCAGTGTGGCGATCCGAGCGCCAGCATCAATGCGACATCGGTATTTTCTGAGGTGATTCGCTTTTCAAGCTGGATTGACAACGTGTTAAATGGTGGGGAATCGCCAAAATTCGTCGCTACAGATTCGCGCCGCAATGACTTCCTGTCTGGCACCGACAGCAGTTCATCGGGCGGCGGTGGCGGCGGTAGCCTCGGCATCATGACTTTCGTATTTTTGTTGATGGCGGGTGCCTTACGTAAGCGCTAAGCCGTCCATGCGATTCGACTTAACGAGATAAGCGCGAAAGGAATCCTTTCGCGCTTTTTATCGACCGGAGAAGAAATCAGAGGAATTGATGGTTATTGATAGTTTTCTTATAAATGAGAATATCAGTGTAACCTTATGATTTGAATTTAATAAAATCGTTTGCATATCTACTCCTTTAGTAGTGACCGATTGACAATTGACCACTAAACGATAGTTTTAGGTTATTACAATACGTTGGCTAGTTTGGAGGATGAATATGTTGGGCAACGGAAAGGCTCAGGTCACACTGCTATCTGATGTCAGTATGCAGTCGAACCTGTTTAAAGATTCGCTCGAATCCCATTTGAACATGTCCGTTAGTGTGGTTCCATTCGCCACATTCTCAGATGCTCCTCACCCGGATACCATCTTCAGTGAAGTGGTTCTGATTGATTTCTCTTATTTGGATGACAAGAAATTTGAGGTTTACACTCAGATTAAGAGCCGTCTTGATTACGAGCTGAAAGAGATCGTGATTAATTGTCCGAAAGACATCCCATCTGTCGATTTATTTAAATGGCGCAATCTGGTGGGGGTGTTTTACCTCGATGATGATCTGAAATTGCTGATCAAAGGTATGGAAAAGATCCTCGAAGGTGAGATGTGGTTGTCACGCAAGCTCGCACAAGAT
This sequence comes from Vibrio sp. V39_P1S14PM300, assembly GCF_009904765.1. Classification (NCBI taxonomy): domain Bacteria; kingdom Pseudomonadati; phylum Pseudomonadota; class Gammaproteobacteria; order Vibrionales; family Vibrionaceae; genus Vibrio; species Vibrio sp. V39_P1S14PM300. Next base: position 256 of record NZ_WXWP01000008.1, on the reverse strand, counting down.
TACATTCATCATTTCCGTAGCTCTAATGCGGTAACCACGTCTCAGACCTACGCAAATTTGACCAAACGTGAAAAAGAAATCATTCGTTTGCTCGGGCAGGGGGCTTCGAATATTCAGATCGCCGATGAACTGTTCGTCAGCGAAAATACGGTCAAAACCCATCTGCACAACATCTTTAAAAAGATTAATGCCAAGAATCGATTGCAGGCTCTGCTTTGGGCTAACAATAACATTGGTATTGAAGAAAGGGTGGAGC
>NZ_WXWP01000148.1:4277-40230 GCF_009904765.1 Vibrio sp. V39_P1S14PM300 | reverse complement strand
ACAATATACTGAGTGTATCGACTGACGGAATGATCGAAAAATCGCTTGTTTGGAGCTTTAACTTCGGAATTTCCGATATAAAGTTCAATTAACAGCGTATTTTCCGTAATAGTAATATGGTCAGTATAGATAATATGCATTTGATTGCTAAACGCTTAAGACAAGGTTAAAAAAACGCTGGTCAGCCGTCAAAGCCAAACCAGCGTTTTTTTCACCAAGATGCGTAAATCAATAACCAGAAAGCTGCATGAAGCCCTTCGCTTTGTGGCTGCCAATCGCCCTGATTGGCCCTTGCCAGTACGACACTGCAAAAGGTTGCCAGTCTCCGATATTCAGCGCACTGGTAGTGAGATTAATGTGCTGGCTGGGTATGGTAATCTGCCATTGCAGCGGCAAACTCTTCCCATCAATGGAATCAAGAGGCTGCAACGCACGCATCTTGATCTGATTCTCCTCCAATACCACCACTTTCCCGTCATTTCGCATCAGAGTGGCCGAAAGCTGAGGTGCCTGATTCTGATGTCGGAAACGGTTGACCGACAAGATGGTTTCCTCGTCCAGATTAACGACAAACCAATCCCAACCTGATCGGTCCGTATTGAGCAGGTTATTGCCCCACTCTTTACTTAGCCAGGCGGTGCCTTTGACGTTGAATGGTGAGCCATTGCCCAGAGTCAACGTGCCTTTAACTTGTACAAATGGTGCCATGATCGCGTAAGACGCCAAAGGCATTAACTCATGTTTGACCTGGTAGCCTCTCTCGCCGGGCAATACAAATGGCCCTTTGGCGACGTTGGCCAGACTGATTGAAAATGTATCGGTATCAATGGCGAGACTGCCAGGAAATGGTGTGGTGCCAAGAGAGCGCCAAGACCAGTTATCGATCCATAATCTGAAAGGCTGACTCAACATTCCCGCCTGACCGATGCCACCACGGGCGAAGCGTTGCTCGCGCCAGATTTTCCCCTGCCCCGTAATCACAGTCTGCACAATGTATAATTGCGGGCTTTGCCAGCCCGAACGTTCACTGTCATCACTGGCGACACGAATGACCGTCCACTGGATCCCATACGGGTTGCCTTTACGATCTTCGACATTGGCAAAATAGTGCCACCATTCATGTTGATAGCCTTCATGAAAAGCGAAATCCTGTGGCAGCTTAACCGGACTACCCGGCAGCACAGGATCAAAAACATCCTTGGGTTGGGTCAAAAACGGATTCGGTTGTTCGGCTTGTTGCTGAATCGCCTTTTGCCATTCAGGCGCCCACTGACGATACGCGAGATAACCGCATGAACCTACCAACGCCATCAGCACCAGCAATACCAAAATTTTGGATACAAAGATTCGTTTCGTCATTTACAGGGCATCCCTTAACGACTTCATCGGTGTGTTGCGCACCATTCTCAGAACCGGCACTGCGCCAGCCACCATCAGCGCCAGCATCGCCAGACTGATCGACTGAAGATACGCCTCTGGAATAAACTGCAGTTCCAGCGTCCAGCCAAAAGACTGCTTAATGATGATATCCACCACCAAACTCGCCAGTGCTAATCCAAGCGGCATGGCAATCAGTATCGAAATGGCGCCAAAAACAAACAACTGCAAACACCCCATCAGAATCAGTTCTTTGCCCGACATCCCCAAACAGCGCAGCAAAGACACGTGACGCTGCCGAGATGTTTCCCCTGCCAAGGTGGCAAAGAAAATACCGAACACAGCAATCACCAACGTGATGTTACCGAGCGTATCAGCGATGGCGAAAGTCCGGTCAAACACCTTCATCGCCTGACTGTGAATATTGCCATTATCGAATATCCGCTCTGGGTTCAACCGGAAGACAGACTCCAGACGGCGTTTTAAGTCAGCGTGCGGCACACCATCTTTGATCACCACCCCGAGCGCCACATTTCCACCACCAGCAAACGCAGCTAGCCAGTTGCGATGGGAGATCAGCACTTGATTGTATGGGTTACCATAGTCGTAATAGACCCCCACAACCTGCCAGCCTTTGCCAAGCGGACCATAAAGGTTAATCGTATCTCCTGGACGAATATTCATTTTCAGCGCCATGGATTCACTGACCATCACCCCTTTTGAACGATGCAGATGATACCAGTAATTCGGAATACCCAGCTTTACCGTCAGGGACGCCAGTTCGCCTTCTGACGCGCCAGTGCTCACAACCTGAAGTGGGCCGCTGCTGGTAGGAACTTCTTTCTCCCAGCGCCACCACACATCCTGCACTTCCGGTTGCTTACTGAGCCAGTTGCTCATTCGCGGTGCACCGTTGGAGTTTGGATAAATGTAGATGTCGGCTGCGAGTCGCTGAGTCAGCCAGCGATCGGTGGTATCGCGAAAGCTGCCGACCATAGTTTCTACGCCGATATTGGCGGCCATAGCCAACATGAACCCCATGGTGGCCACGCCGCGATAACTCATGCTGGCGGCCGCATCGGCAAAGAACCAGCGCACTTTCACCCAACGCATCGTATAAGAGAAACTGACAAAAGCTCGCCAGATCAAAAACGGAGTGAACAGCGCCACACTGAGCAACATGAAAATGATGATCGCAAAACCGGAAGATTGGGTCTGAGGCGCTTGATACACAGCGACAGCAGCAACACACAAAGCGCAGGCAATCAACGCTTGAACCGTGAATTCCACACCAGCAAAACGCACCAGCGACAACCGAGTCGTTAACCGAATCGGTTGGGCGCGCAGCAGACGAACCAAAGGCCACGCGCATGCCAGTAAGGCACCCAATACCGCCATCAGCAGACTATAACCGCTCGCTTGCCAACTCCACTCCACATCCAGGCCGACATTCGCGTCATACAGATCGCCCAAACTGGACGACACCGATGGAATCAACTGATTAGCCAGCACCATGCCAAATAAGTTTCCGCACAGCCAGCTGATCAGCACCAATGCAAACAGTTCAATCAGCAACGCTTTCGCCAGTTGCCAGCCGGAAACACCGGTCTGGCGCAATATACCGACCAAAGGCTGGCGCTGAGTGAACGACAGCGACATAGCCTGGTAGAAAATGAATAGCCCCACTACAAACGACAACATTCCCATAGCACTGAGGTTGGAATGGAACGCTTTGGTCAGCGACTCCAGCTCTGCGCGGGAGTTACGAGCCAACACCATGCCATTGGGTAGCCCTTGTTTTAGCTGCTGTAATTTTTCATCCGGCATATTGCCACATGCAATCACCGAAAATCCTGAGCTTTTCTCCAACATACGCAGCAGAGAAATATCGGCCACGACCCGCGTACCATTGATGATATCATCATGATCGATCACTACCGGCCCCAAACGACTCCCGTCTTGGAGCGGGATCATGTCCCCACTCTTCCAACGCATATGGCTGGCGAGTTCATCACTGACCATCAACGGATACGGGGGACGCATTAATTTGAGCGCGTCCAGGTCTTTGAGTTGCACACCCGACTGAAATTGCAGCATCGCGACTGGGTCGAGCCCAACCAGGGTCAGATCATTGCCGTTGGCCAAAGTGACTTTGGTGTTTTCAAATGGCACACACTGATTGAACCCTTCGCGCCGCAGTTGAATATAAAAGCCTTGCGGAATTTTGTTGGTTAGGTGTTTAGGCCGGATTCGGTAAGGAAGAGGATTGGCAAAAAGACGTTCACCATGCTCGTAAGCTTCACGGGCATGATGATTAATAGAAGTAACACCAACCAGAAGAGATACCCCTAAGGTCAGACCAAGCCAGACCAGCAGGATTTGAAACGGATAACGTCGGTAATGACCAAGTAGCGCTTTAACTACGGGCCACAACATGCAACTGTCCTCCCTGGAGACGAATACAGCCTTCCATGTGTTCGGCCACTTTTTCACTGTGCGTCACCAACAGCAGCGTGCATTCCAACTGGCGAGTCAATGACGTCAGCAAGCGCATCACCGCTTCTGCGTTACGCTCATCCAGGCTACCTGTGGGTTCATCGGCCAACAGAATTTTGGGTTCCATATACAGCGCTCTGGCAATCGCCGCTCGTTGCTGCTGCCCTCCGGAAACCTCTTCCGGATAGCGTCCGAGCAACGGCATCAAATCCAGTGCCGATAAAATTTGACGCCACAAACCCTGATCATCAGGCAGACCTTTTAACTGACGGCAGAAACGAATATTGTCGGCCACGTTCAGCGTAGGTAGCAAATTAAACTGTTGAAAGATAAGGCCAATATTATTACGACGGTAGGCAGTACGCAGGCTTTCTTTGACTTGATGCATGGCAAAATCCGGGAAGCTGATTGCACCGGAATCGACCGTATCCAAGCCCGCGATCAGATTCAGTAACGTACTTTTTCCTGAGCCGCTTTCGCCCATCAACGCCACTTGATCACCTTGTTTCAGTAACAGATCCGCACCTTGTAATACCGGGTGAAACTCCCCGCCATCGACGTAGCCTTTACACAGGTCTGTTAGCTGTAACATTATTCTCTCAACGGATATGGAAACTGGGTTGAGAATCTACACTAATTCATCGCAGGTAGGAAGCGTTTTGGATAGTGGATCACAGAATATGCATTTATTTGCTCAATGTCACAAATTTATGATTAATTCTCAATCAGATTGCGAATCCACTTACGGCTTTTCATGCGATACAGTGATCCGCCCCATTTCACCACTTCTTCGGTGAGAAACAGGATATAGATGGTCTCCGGCGGCCAGCCCAGCGATATCGCCGCAAACGCAGCCAAAGGAATACCAATCAGCCATTGAGCAATCAGATCCTGTCCGAGACAAAACTTCACATCGCCCCCAGCTCTGAGTACCCCAACAATGACCGTCATGGGCACCGAGCGTAAGACGATGCCAACACATAAAATGACGATAAACTGCTCCGACAATGCGCGCGTCTCTGGTGTCAGTGCACTGAACGCATCCAGAATCGCCCCTTGGGCAATATACAGCAGCAACGCCACACTCAGACCAACCAGGACACTCAACAGCGTCAGGCCCAGCGCTTGGTAATAGACTTCCTCATAGCGCTTCGCACCAATTTGGTTTCCGGTTAATACTGCTGCGGCATTCGACATGCCAATCAACAGACTCAGAGAAATTGACTCTACTGGCGTCATCACAGACAGCGCCGCCAAACCCTGAACACCAGACTGGCCCATGATGGCATGATAAGCAAACAACCCACCCGCCCACGCCAGAAAGTTGAAGGTTGTCGGCATCGACAGTTTAAGAAAGCGCACAACCTTGTCCCAGGTGAGGATCGCTTTAATGTCCTCAGCATAAAAAGCCAGCAAGTGTTGTTTGGCATACAGGTATCCGTACAATGTCGCGACTTCGATTGCGCCACTGAGTACGGTCGCGATCGCCGCTCCCTGAATGCCCATGGCCGGCGCGCCAAGGTTGCCGAATATCAGCACCCAGTTGAAAAATACGTTCGACACTATCCCGATGCCGCTAAAGAAAGTACTGATCCCGGGCTTATGCATGGCGCGCAACCCCACCGCCATACTGGCGACGCAGGCGACCGAACACATACTGACCGAAGTGATCACCAGATACTGACTGCCCAGCGCGTTGACCTGTATTGAGTCAGTCGTTAAGGCCATGATCTGATTTGGAAAAGCCACGAAAAGCACCACTGTCAGCAATGCAAACAACATACTCACCAACCACGTCAGGGCGGTACTCTCCCGCACGCCCTGACGGTTAGACGCGCCCCAGTATTGCGCCGTCAACAGCGCCCCTCCCGTGGTCACACCCACCAACATGATCGTGGTGACAAAAGTTGCCCGGGCTGCCACGCCCACCGCCGCAATCTCAGACTCTCCTAATTGACCCAACATCAGTACGTCCACCAGCCCTCGGCTTGAGAACATAATACTCTGCAAGGTGATCGGCAGCGCGATCGCCATCAGACGGCGAATAAAGTCCCCACGGGTATGAGACAAAACCTGAGAAAGCAACGCCACCATATGACTCCAGTACAAACTATTGATAGCTGAGAAAAAGTTGAGCGGCTATTATACGATTATTGAGTTTGTTTTAACCACATAAAATAGGGACGAGGCGGATGAAAAACGTATTGGTACTTGGAGCATCTGGATACGCGGCTCTCAGCTTTTGCCCTACCTGCTTGAGCAAGGTTACAACGTCACGGCATCGGCGCGCCATATCGACTATTTGCGGGCCAGAACACAACCGCATCCGAATCTGCACCTTCAATTTCTCGACTTAGAAGACGCCAGCGCCACCCAAGCTCTCGTGCCACAGTTTGATCTGGTCTATTTTCTGGTGCACGGGATGGCTGAAGGGCACGATTTTGTAGAATACGAAATGTCACTCGCCGAACACGTGCGCGACGCCCTGCGCGGCAGTCAGGTCACACACCTGATTTATTTGAGTGCATTACAACCGAAACACGGCCACTCCCAGCACCTTCAAGCCCGGCTGAAAACCGGAGAGATCCTACGCCAGAGCCAGATTCCAGTAACCGAACTTCGGGCTGGCGTGATCGTCGGGCCAGGCTCTGCGGCGTTTGAAATCATGCGTGACTTTGCCTACAACCTGCCACTCATGATCGCCCCCAAATGGGTGGACTCTCAGGCCAACCCTATCGCTCTGAGCAATCTCAATCATTATTTACTCGAACTGGCGAAAGAAGCGCCGACAGGCAACATCATTTATGAAGCGGGGGGCCCGGATACCCTGACCTACCGCGAGCAATTTCGAATCATTTGTCAGGCGATTCACAAACCACTTCGTCTGTGGTCAACCCGCTTGCTGACACCAAACGTTGCTTCCTACTGGCTGGCGATGATCACTTCGGTACCATCGAACATTGGTAAAGCACTGCTGGCGGGTATTGAACACGATTACGTCACGGATGGTCGTGCCATCCGTGAAAAGTACCCGCAAACGCTGATCGATTACCGAACCATGGTGGAGAACACTCTCGCCACCGAAGGTAAATTCGTTCGCAGCAACGTGTGGGGGTTTGACCCTGCCGCATTGCAACGCTGGCAGCCCGGGTTTGGCTACTACCCCAAACAAGCAGGCGCCACCATCACTACGACCGCCACCCCAGCGCAACTGTGGCAGGTGATCCAGAAAATCGGCAGCCGCGAAGAAGGTTACTTTTTTGCCAATCCACTGTGGCGCACACGGGAATGGCTGGATATCTTCTTTGGTGGCGGTAAGCCAGTCAGACGCTCTCCGCCCGGCCCTGGGTTAAAGGTTGGCGATTACATCGACTCCTGGAAAGTCATCCGTTGTGAAGAGCAGCATTTCCTGTCGTTGTTGTTTGGTATGAAAGGTCCGGGGCTGGGCCGATTGGAGTGCACGATCATCGATCACGGCACGACACGCGAACTGAACATTACGGCCTGGTGGCACCCACAAGGCTTTCCCGGTTTGCTCTACTGGTTCGCCATGTTACCCGCACATCTGTTTATTTTTAAAGGCATGGTTAATGCCATTGTGCGAAAAGCACGCCAGGCGTGACATAAAAAAGCCCGCTCATCTGTGAGCGGGCGCTTGTATTACGTGTCGGCTTGGAACGACAGCGGGATTTCCGCCAGTTGTTCGCCCTGGTTCCCCGGGTAAATCAGGTATTCCCCGTGATACTTCACGTTGGATTTATAGTCCGTGACTTTATGCACCATGAACCCCGCATCGGTCGCCTGGTCAATAAATTCAGCGTGATTACCGCGCACAAACCAGCTCATCGGTTTCACCAGCGTGTCACCATCAAAACAGCTGTCACATTGATCCGCGCACAGGGCCAAAGAGTTCTGGCCTTCGGTAAATATCTGTATTTTACCTTTGTTTATCAACGGCTCTGAGGTCGACACTTCCCAACCGGCAGTTTCCATCCGATCGAGAAACGCCTCCACATCGCTGTCGAGGATCTTTTTTTCCCCCTGCGCAAAACAGCGGGCGTAGAACGCCGAGATGCGTTTAAACAAGAAAAGAAGCCCAGCCTCGTTCCCTTTTGAACGTCCGGCCTTTTGCCAACGCGTCAGGTCATTACCGACACAACGCGGAAAACGCTGGGTTTTCAGCGCTCGCGTCACCCAGCGCACCAGATAATGATTATTGGCGACCGGCGCATCCGCCAGCTTGCCGGCTTTGTGCTCTGCCGCCATGTCAGCCAGCGCACTGTTGACCAGGTTTTGGATTTCTGTTGAGTAATTCGACACTATGCTTTTCTTCCCAAAGTCCAGTAGAAACCCGCAGATAATACTGAACATACGCTCATCATCAAGATCATTGGCCAAACATAACCACTTGGCATCGCCGCTACCACGGCACCAATCAGTGAACCAGTGCCAAAACGTAACGTCCCCGCCAATGAGGAAGCCGTGCCCGCCATGTATGGATAACCACTCAGAAGCAGGCCCATTGAATTACTGCCGATGGTCGACAGTGTCCCGATGAACATCACCACGAACGGCACAGTGCCCCACAATCCGAGATCCAGTACCCAACCGGTAAACAGCCCAATCCCGGCGATCAACTGCACCGTCAAGCCAAAACGTAGCATGTTGTGTGACCCCACTCGTTTCACCAACCGGCCGTTGATGCTGGTCATGACGATCATCGCCACAATATTAAGGCCAAACAGGTAACCAAACTGGTTCGGTGTCACACCATAGATATCAATATAGACAAACGATCCGGCAGTGAGGAACGCAAACATGCCAGCAAAGGAGAAACCACCGGAGAGCATCAGTCCCATTGCCACCGGGTTTCGCAGCAGACGGGCATAGTTGCGCAGTGTACTGCCAAGACGCAATGGTTGGCGCTTCTCCACCGGTAACGTCTCCGGAATCATCCACAGTACCAGCGCCATGACAACAACCGCGAACGCGACCAGTACCCAGAAAATAGAACGCCAGCCAAACCAAACCGCCAGATGTCCACCAATCATCGGTGCCACCAGCGGCGCAATTGTGATCACCAGAGTGACGAACGACATGGCGCGGGCAAAATCCTCGCGGTCAAACATGTCACGCACCACCGCCTGAATAATAACGGCCGCCGCCGCGCCAGCAAAACCCTGCGCAGTCCGCACGTAGGTCAACGCATCAATATCGTTGGTTGCTGCACTGACAAACGCTGCAATACCAAAGAACAACACTCCGAGAAACAACACCGGCTTGCGACCATAACTGTCGGCAAGTGGCCCGTGGATCAACTGACCAATTGCAAAACCTGCAGTGTAAGCGGTTAAGGTGATTTGCACCTCACCCGCCGTCACACCGAGATCGCGAGCAATTTCCGGCATGGCCGGTAAGTACATATCGATCGCTAGCGGTGTTAACGCACCGATAGCGCCCAAAACAACAAACAAGAGAAAACTGATGTGCGGTGTACTTTGTGTTTGTGCGGTTTTTTCTGACATAAATCTCCCACTCGGTGGCCAATTTTGCTGCAGTTTTCCCAACCGCAACCAAACAGAATACAGTGAATGATGACAACCCAGAGCAGATAAAAAGGTGTACTCAATTCACCACTTCTGCTGAAGTTGTGAATTTAAATGGTAAATTAGACTCGGATTGTCGTTCATCCGCCAGAAACAGAGGAAAGGCATGGCGGATGAAAGGACAGCAATACCAACAACTCAATCCATAAGTAGTGGTATATTTGTGATCTGGATATCGTATGTTCCGGGAATTGCAGGGGAAATACTAGTTCCAAATAGGAAATAAACTATTTCCAAGATGGAATACTATTTCCACACAGACGCCACTTCTTCCTCAGTCAGATAGCGGTACTCACCCGGTTCGAGAGTGTCGTCAAGTTCAATGGCACCAATACGTTCACGATGCAGATGTTCAACTTTATTGCCCAGCGCCGCGAACATGCGTTTCACCTGATGGTATTTCCCTTCAGTGATGGTCAGCAGCACTTCTTTTTCATCCGCGTCCACAATCTCCATCTGTGCCGGCAAAGTCAGCTCACGTTCATTACGCAGTTGAATTCCCTCAGCAAACTGCGCCGCGTAATCAGCACCAATCGGATCCGCGAGCCACACGCGGTATGTTTTTTCACATTTATGCTTGGGGGACGTAATACGGTGAGACCATTTTCCGTCGTCGGTGATCAACACCAGCCCCGTCGTATCCACATCCAGACGGCCAGCAAAGTGCAAGGTATCCATCTTCACTTCATCGAGCAGAACAAACGCTGTGTGGTTGAATCCGTCTTCATGAGAACAGACATAGCCATCCGGTTTAAACAACATGATGTAGCGCGGCCCATGGACTCGCAACTCTCTGTCCTGCCACTCGACCACGCACGATTCAGTAACTTTGACAGAACCGCTCTTTTGCACCACCTCGTTCACTGTCACTTCGCCGCTTTTCAGGATTTTGGTCGCTTCTTTGCGTGTTGCACCTAATGCCTCACACAGAAATTTATCTAAACGCATGAATACCTCATCTAGTCAGGGTCAGGTATTATATACCCAACCTACTTCATTGCCAGATTAGTTGATCGATTTCACAATTCAGATGTATACCTTACGCCCCTATCAGGCCGACTCCGTCAAGGCCGTTGTCCACTATTTCCGTCAACACACTACACCTGCGGTCATTGTACTGCCGACTGGTGCCGGCAAAAGCCTGGTCATTGCCGAATTAGCCCGCCTAGCCAAAGGCCGGGTTCTGGTGCTGGCACACGTCAAGGAACTGGTTGAACAAAACCACGCCAAATACGAAGGTTACAACCTTAAAGGGGCAGTCTTTTCCGCCGGGCTTGGCCGTAAGGAAACCAACCAACAAGTGGTCTTCGCCTCCGTACAGTCCGTCGTGCGTAATCTGGATGAATTCAAAAACCAGTTTTCGCTACTAGTGATCGATGAATGCCACCGGGTGCCAGAAGACAAAAACAGCAGCTATCAGAAGGTGATCGCCCATTTAAGCGAACTGAATCCCGGCATCAAGGTGCTCGGTCTGACCGCCACCCCCTATCGCCTTGGTATCGGCTGGATATATCAGTACCACACCCGAGGCCAGGTACGCAGCGACGAAGCACGTTTCTTCCGCGACTGTATCTTTGAACTCCCCATTCGCTACTTGCTGGACGAAGGTTTCCTGACCCCGGCCCGCATGATCGATGCGCCAGTACTGAGCTACGATTTCTCGCAATTGAAACCCGCCAGTACCGGACGTTATAAAGAATCGGAGCTGGATATGGTGATCGAGCAGTCAAAACGTGCCACGCCACAAATCGTTGATCAGATCATTCACATGGCTGCCGATCGTCAGGGCATTATGATTTTCGCAGCCACCGTGCGACATGCGCAGGAGATCTACACTCTATTACCAGACGGTGAAGCGGCTATTGTGATAGGCGACACGCCCACCCCGGAGCGGGACGATATCATCCAGCGATTTAAACAGCGCGAAATTAAATATCTGGTCAACGTCTCGGTCTTGACCACCGGCTTTGATGCCCCGCACGTCGACCTGATTGCCATCCTGCGTCCAACCGAGTCGGTCAGCCTTTATCAGCAGATCGTCGGCCGTGGCCTGCGTCTTTCCCCGGGAAAAAAAGAGTGCCTGGTATTGGATTACGCGGGCAACAGCTACGATTTGTATCAACCGGAAGTGGGCAATCCGAAGCCAGATTCCGACAGCGAAATCATCACCATTCCGTGCCCCGCCTGCGGCTTCAATAACAATTTCTGGGGCAAGCTCGACAGCAACGGATTCCTGATTGAACACTTCGGCCGCAAATGTCAGGGCTTTTTTACTGACGACGAAAGCGGAGAGCGTGAACATTGTGATTATCGCTTCCGCGCCAAATACTGCGGCCAGTGTGGCGCAGACAACGACATTGCCGCCCGAATCTGTCACGAATGTGACGCGACATTAGTGGACCCGGACAAAAAACTGAAAGAAGCACTGAATCTCAAAGATGCACTGGTGTTTGAGTGTGCGGAGATGGACATGTCAGTTCATAAAGACGCCAATGGCAAATCGCAACTGCGCATCACTTATCACGGAGACAATCAGGCTCAGGTACATGAGTTCTGGTCGCTGAGCACGAAAAAGCAGAAACAAACGTTTAAAGATCAGTTTGTCCGCCCGCATCTGGCCGACAAACACCGGCCGTTTGATGAAGCCTCACCAACAAAAGTGGTGGCCCATCAACACCGTTTTCGTCCTCCGCAATTTGTCATTGCGCGCAAAGTTGGCCGTTTCTGGAAACTGAGAGACAAGATTTTTGAAGATGAGCTGCAAAATCGCTGAGTGCTGTGATTCACTTTCCATTCATCTCAGCTCACTTATACTGAGGAAAGAGTCAAACAGCAGGTCCGAATATGTTGAATAAACGATTGAAAACATTGTTACTTATCATGCTTGCCGGCAGCACGCTGCAGTTGGCAATAGCGGCGGACGACACACAAAACGGTCATGCCCTGGTTCAAGACGCCTATAAAGAAGGGGCTCGGATCGAGTTCGACGAAGATCAGGATGAAGTCTTCGATGCGGTACAACAAGGGCTGATCCAGCCGTTTTCTGCTCTGTACAAAACCGTCGATCAGCAACTCAATGGCCGCTTGATCAAGGTTGAGCTGGAAGAAGACGACGATCAATGGATTTATGAACTCAAACTGGTGCATGATAACAACATTATTAAAGTGGAATACAACGCCACCACGCTCGAAATGATTGAGATCAAAGGGCGCAACCTGCACGATGTCATCAAAAAATAGAGAAGAACAACAACAATGAAAATACTGGTAGTGGAAGATGAGCCACGTCTTGGCGAGCAGATTATTGAATTACTTGAACAAAACGGCTGGGTTCCGGAGCTGTCCCAGGATGGAATTGATGCACTCTACCGGGCAACCTCAGAGGACTGGGATGGCATCGTACTCGATCTTGGCCTGCCTAAACTGGATGGCCTGACGGTACTGAAAGGCATCCGCGATGAAAACATCAACACTCCGGTGATCATTCTCAGTGCCCGGGACACACTGTCGCAACGGGTGGAAGGTCTGAACGCCGGCGCCGATGATTATCTGACCAAGCCGTTTGAAATGGTCGAGTTGGTGGCCCGCCTGCGAGCGCAATTACGCCGGGCATCCGGTAACGCCTCCCCCATCATGCAAATGGGGGACCTCAGCCTGGATACCCGCACGTCGAAAGTCATGTGGCAGGGACAGGCCATCAGCCTTACCGCACTCGAATACAAAGTGGTCGCCTACTTCATGCACAACCCGGACAAAGTCATCTCGCGCACCGAGCTGGTTGAGCACATCTACAAACAAGATTTTGACCGTGACTCTAATACCATTGAAGTTTTTATCGGGCGGATCCGCAAAAAAATAGCACCGAACATCATAAAAACCGTCAGAGGCCTGGGATATCAGCTCAATGCCGGATAAAGCCAGTTACATTAAACGCCTCAGTCTCAAAAGCCGTCTGCTACTCGCGGCGGCGTTGTGGCTGTCGGCCATGATACTGGCCGCCGGTATCGGTATTCCGCTACTGGTAAAAGACTACCTCGTCAGTGACGCAAAATCTCAGCTCCATCTGTCAATGGATGAAATCGCGGCCAATATTGAAACCGACCGCAACAACCGGCTTGATCTGTCGGCACGCTTGTCTGACCCTCGTTTTAGCCAGCCATACAGCGGCTTGTACTGGACCATTCAGAGTGACAAACAAACGTTGCGCTCTCGCTCACTGTGGGACAAAAACATCACCGCTGAAAAACGGGGACCGGTTCTGGTGATCAAAGGCGCACGCGAAGAGCCTTTGATTACCATCACTCAAACCCTGTATTTGCCTGAGTTTTCCGAACCCATCCGGGTGATGGTTGGCGTCGATGAAGCACCTATCGGTAGCGCAGTGAAGCGTATTACCGGACAGCTATGGATCATCCTCGGCATGCTGTTTACCGGGGTTTTGATTTTGATCGGCGTGCAGGTCAGCTGGTCATTGCGGCCATTAACCAAGATGCAGAAGGAGCTCGCGGAACTGAAAGATGGCAATAAAGATGCACTAAGCTACAACTATCCGCGCGAGGTATCACCTCTGGTCTCGGATCTTAATGCGCTGCTGTTTCACTATCAGGACTTGCTTGCTCGCGCCCGTAATCACGCCGGTAACTTATCCCATGCACTGAAAACGCCGTTGTCAGTGCTGCGTAATGAAATTGGTATTATGCAAAGTGACGAAAAAAGTCGCCTGCTGGCGCCCGTCGAACAGATTCAGAACCAAATCGATTACCATCTTGGCCGGGCTCGGATGGCTGGTTCGATGAACATTCTGTCGGTTAAAACCAAGCCGGCCGAGCGCGTCGACTTTATTTCGCTCGCATTCGACAAGGTGTACGCGCATCGAGGTATCGTCGTGGTCAACGAACTCGACTCCGATCTCGAAGTGGCTGTAGATTCTGCCGATCTGGATGAAATGATCGGCAACGTGCTGGAAAACAGCTACAAATGGGCCAATTCTCTGGTCCGGGTGCATGCTGAGCCCGCAGCCGACAAAGGCGATGTTCGCCTCTGCCTTGAAGACGATGGTCCGGGGATTGCAGAATGCAACCTGCACAAAGCGATTGAACGTGGCGTGCGTCTGGACGAGAAGACACCAGGCACCGGTCTTGGACTGAACATTGTCAGCGAAATGGCTCACAGCTATCGTGGCAAACTGGATCTCGAACGCAGCAGCATGGGCGGCCTGAAAACGGTTCTGACCATCAAAAAAGCCCACTGATAAAACCGGAGCCTGCACTCTGGTTTTATCGTCTTGTCTCAGCCTGAGGTTGAGCACGCCACCAAACATAAGTGCCGTACCCTATTACCAGACTGAGTCCGGCTGCTCCTGAAAACCAACCGCTGTGCGTCTGTAGGTAACGAATCACCGAATCGGCGTACGGCAACAAAGGTAACCCGGCTGCTAATGCGTATCCCCACAAGACAAATTGCCCCACTCCGAGTATCAACCCAACCGTGGCAAATAAAGAAAAACGCCGCCAGCGCATTTGCTGTGTGCCGGCGATAAAGGGCACCACCCAAGCGACCGGCCCCAGCAAACGGGCCACCATCAGCACCGCATGGCCTTTATCTCTCATCAGCTTTCGGCAACGTGCGATAGGCCGCCTCGCTCCAGGCTGCCAACGGATCAGCTTAGACTGAACTCGCCGACCAGAGATACGCCCTATCCAATAGCTGAGTTGATCACCAAAGAAGCCGCCAAGCAATACCCAAATCACTGCAAGCGGTGTGCCTTGATACCATTGATACCCAGCGGCCAGCAAAAACGGCTCACCGGGTACAAACAGGTTCGGTCCAATCAACGCATCAAGAAACGCACCGAAGAACAACCCAACAGCGCTAAACATCTGCACCTACGGCGTTAGTTTTGTTCTCGGTAATGACCAAAGCGATACTCCATCTCATTGTTACGCATTTCTCCGAAAAATAATCGACGCACATTGGCTTTCAGATAAAACCACCCCATCCGGAAAAGGCCTTCCTGATCAAGACGTCGAGGATCAAACCCAAACGTCATTTTGAGAAAGCGAAAACGCCAGGTTCTTCCCGCTCGGCGAACGTAATCACAGTCCTCACACAGCGTAATGTGTTCATCAAATCCTCCCACTTCCTGATGCGCTCGGCGGGTTGAAAAAATACACGCCCCCACCGCTGTCGGAAATGCAAATTGGGTAATAAACAGGCCCGCATTGAACAGGCCATAGCCGACTTTGTGCATCAGTGGCAGGCCATTCGCCCCCATGTAGACGCCCGCCACCTCCAGCTTACGCGATTCCAGGTCACTGAGCGCATTGGCGAGAAAGTTAACCGGCAGGCGCACATCTGCATCCAGAAACAACAACCGCTCATGCTGTGCTAATTCCGCGCCGGTATTGCGCCCCAGGCTCACACCGCGATCGTCCATGCGGTGCACGGTCAATGAAGGCAAGCTCTGCCCATATGCTCGAGCCATATCGCAGGTGGCGTCATCGCTGTTGGAGTCCACCAGAATCACTTCAAACTGACGATAGGACTGCTTGCTCAGATCCTCCAGTAAGCGGCCAATACGTTTCTCTTCATTCAAAGTGATGACGACTATACTTATCGGTTGCATCATCTCTCCTTAGTTGCTGTGAGTGTATAGTCAGCTTACTCATCGCAGGCTTAATCCCGCGTGAGGACATCATTCAGATTCGATTCAGCTTCAATACAACCCATCACTTTGGCATGCTTGTTAGCCTTCACGATGCGATATTTCACACAATACACGGTATAATCAGAGGCTATCTTCAGGTGACCTCCGCGTGACTTGATGCATTAAGCAGCAAACGCTGATTAATTCACTGAACCCCGGTCGAATAGCCCCTAAATCTATTGCTCAGAAATGGATACAATGGTAGTATCCGCGCTCGCTCTGACAGTAACGTTTCGTTATGTTTCGGAGCCTAACCATTGCAGCAAGGTCGCATTGCAGCAATGACACGTTTTTTAATACTTTTTTGAGAGTAATTACTATGAAATTTGAAGCAGTAGTACGTACTGAGCTAGGTAAAGGTGCGAGCCGCCGCCTACGTCACGCTGGTCAATTCCCTGCTATCGTTTACGGTGGTGAGGCTGCGCCAGTATCTATCGCTCTGAACCACGACGACATCATGAACCAAATGGACAAGCCTGAGTTCTACGAAGGCATCGTTCTGGTTATCGATGGCGCAGAAGTGAAAGTTAAGCCACAAGACGTTCAACGTCACGCTTTCAAGCCAAAAGTTGAGCACATGGACTTCATCCGCATCTAAGTCTCCTTACCAGAGAATTTATCGGATTTAATCCAGCCTTTTGCATATATCAGATTATCGGCCTTACCAACCGAGAGATCTAAAAATTAGACAGCCCGATGCTACCAACATCGGGCTGTCGCCTTTCTAAAGCCTTAAAAATCCCAATATCCCCATCTAAAACAACCACTTTAAATAACCCACCAATTTATGGGTGTATTTAGGGTGTAGTTAGGGTGTAGTTATACAGTACTTGGATCTTTTGTCTTTTTAACAGGATCTGCTTAGCAATAGCCCTTCAAAACCATCTCTTAAAAGACTATTTTTTTGCGCCATCGTCACAGTCAAAGGTTACCGTGATCCCGCCTTTCTTGCGCAAGTTCTTCACCACCGTTTTGATTCGCCAGGTCTTATCACTTATCTCCGGGCGAAAGCCAACCGGCTTTAAATGCCCTTCCGCAAATGCTTTCAATAAACTCGGCGTTGCTTCGGTCGTGCAAGTGAACGTATCACTGCCACTGGTGATTTCTTTACCCCGAGAACGAACGGCCGCAGCCGCTTCCTCTTGGTTAGGATAGGTATACACAATTTCGAAAACCGGCTCACCAGAGCCATAGCGCTCCGTGCCCATTTTCCCCGTGTCAGCGTTGTGCCATTTGGCCACCGCGCTGCTGATTTTCGTCCGGCTGTTTGAGCGATACGTATAACCCGAGCAGCTGCTGGCCATCACTTCACGAACGGGTAACTTTTTGCTGCCGGAGGCGTTCTTCCCTTCCCCCTCTTTGATCAACGTCCAGTGTCCATTGGCCACTTTTGATACGGCGCTAAACTGACGCGATAGTCGGGTAAGCATCGCCATGTCAGACTCTCCGGTCTGGTCGATGTGCTCCAGGCGAATCTGAGCCAGTTCATTGGCAATAATCGGAGTCAGGTTGTTTCTGGCTGAAACGGTTTTTAACACGTCTTCCAGTGTCACATCGTCCCAGCTCTGCGTTCTCTGACTCTGCAGGCTGGTTCCTTGTCCCTGGCCGCTCAAAGGCGTGGAGTGCGCTTTGATGGTGACGGTTTCCGGCCAGCCTTTGACCTCAATGACCGACACCACAAACGCCCCCTGAGAAACGTATTCACCATTAAACCCCAGCGACACGCGCAGCCAGGCATTCTTGCCCGGCAGCTTGCCGATTTTGCTGCCATCTAACTTCAACGTCAGTTCATCGGCCTTACTACCGCTGTGGTCAGTCAATGTCAGTTCAAGAAGACAGGCATTAATCCGCTGCGTGATGTCTTCCCCGTCCGCACTGAGCAAAAACCCCGGCCGATAGTTCAACTCCATAGGACATCCTCATCATCTTGCGACGGCGGTGTGTAATCCGGCAAAGTAATGATCAGACCCGCCTGAAGCTTGGTCCCTTGGTCCGCCAGTTTAGGGTTCGCCTCAAGTACCGCGATAACCGCTTGCTCAGTGCCGTACTCTTGATAACAGATGTCGTCCAGCACATCACCGTCCCGAGTGAGATAACGTTTTGCCATAAAAAATCAGATCCGCTGAAAATTGCTGTTTTTTCGGTACCCCAGCTTTCATATGCCGGGGCTGTGTTTCCGTCACGTTCGTCAGGCACCAGTACCCCATAACATCACCAAGGCCGGAGGTCAGAAGAAATGGCTCGGCTTTGTTTCCAAGCGTTACCAGTTGTTCAATCTGATTGATCCCCACGTTGGCGAACTCCGGGTATACCGTGCCCGTCAATCGAATGGTCGGATTATCCGCGCCAGTAAACTGGAGGCTCGCATACTGGCCAAAGCGATTGATGGGCGACCAGGTCCAGCTGTGCGTCTTAACCAGCTCCTGATAGGCGAGCGTGGTGATTGAAAACTTCACCTCTCCCGCCGTCATCATCACATCGTTAGCCACCGTGTTAGGGGTGGGCGATGTGTACGCCCGCCCCATTGACGTGCTCAGGCTGTTAAAATCAAAATCCATCGTTTACTCGCTATAGCTGTAGTCATACATGGCGCCGCTGTTGTCAGACAGTTTGTCCGCTACGGAACGACCAATCTCTTCATTGGACTGACCCGGTTGCGTCACGACTTCGATTTTTTCCACGGTATTGTTGTTCTGAATGGTGGTTTGACCTTTACTCGCCGATTCGGTGTCCGACAATACCGCGTTTGCTCTCGCCGCATAGCCATAGCCGCCTGTGTAACCGCTCGAACTGGCCGAACGACGCTGCGAATAACCGTAAGGCTCGACCTGGCGTGGCGATGATGCCGACTCTTCCTCGTCATCCCAGAATTTCAGGTCATCCACAAAACCACTGACCTTTTCCCAGGTTTCCATCACCGCACCGACCGATTGGTCGAAAATCGCGGTAACTTTTCCCCACATCGAGGTAAAGAACGACGGAACCGCTTCCCAGTGGCCCGCAATCATCTCAATTGGTGACCAGTCAAAGAGGCTTTTAATGGTCTCAAACGTCTCCGGAAAGGCCGTTTTGAACCATTCCAACTTACCAGCAAACCATGCGGTGACTTCATCCCAGTTCTGATAGAGCAAGATGCCTGCCGTGGTCAGCAACCCCACCGCTGCGGCCACTGCCCCTATCGGGTTCGCGGCCATCACCGCATTCAGACCTATCATTACCGTTTTGGCCGTCTTAAGTGTGGTAATCATCGTTGTGATGCCCGTCACCACCGACGCAATGCCGATCACCATCTTGCCTGCCAGCATCCCGGCAACCAATGCCCCGGCCGACTCCCAGCCACCAAAGAACTGCACCACATCGTTCACACTGCTGCCCAGTTCATACAGTGTAGTCGTCAGCCGGATGGAACTGTCCACAACCCCGGTCACAAAGTCCACAATACCGGCTTTGTTTTCCGAAAACACACGCGAGACGGTCTGGCTGAGTTCACTGAGCTGCGGCTCAAGTGCCCCGCCCACCACGCCAGCCACTTCCTGCCAGGAACTGGTGACGGCCGTCAGTACATTGTTCCAGGCATTGTTGTACCGAAATGCCCCATCCGCACCTTGCGTGGTCAGACTGTTGATCCGCTTCTGTGCATCCAGCAGGTCATCCAGACTTTTCCCGCTATTTCGGATGTACGTAACTACCTTGTTACCCTCTCCGCCAAACAACATGTCGGCCAGGCTGGCCGCTTGTTGTTTATCGGACACCCTTTCAAGGCGGCGCATCACAAACTCAAACTGCTCAGCCGCGCTGAGACCATCGAGCATCGCCTTATCAATGCCAAGCTTGCCGAAGACATCCGCGACCGAGGACTGCTTACCCAGCGCCTTGAACTCACCAAACTTATTGGTCAGCTCTTCAACCATATCACCGGTGCTCTCGGCGTTCAGACCCGCCTGTTGAGCCACTCCGCCCCAGGCTTTGAACTGTTCAATGCTCATGCCATAGGCTTTGGCTAGTCCCACTTGCTCGGCCGTCTGAGCGTTGGTCACACTCATCAATCCGGTGACAGCCATCGTCAACCCTGTTACCGCGCCAGTCGTCGCCACAGCGTGCCCGGTAACGGATTTGAGTGTGCCGCCAATGTCGGACGCCGCGCCAAACCCTTCAGCTGAGCGACGCGCATCATCAATTTCTCGGTCCAGCGCCTGGTAACGTTTGGTCAGCAGGCTGACATCGGCTCCGGCCATCTTGGCTTTTTTGATTTGCTTGGTCAGCTTGCCCTGCTCACGCTCCAGGCTTTTAACCTGTTTGGTGGCTTTACCAAGCTCACGGTCCACCGTGCCCGCCATGTTACCGAACGAGGCATCCACAGCGCCGCCAAGCGTGACCACCGTTTTCAGATTTTGGGCTGTGCTCATCCCTTACCTCGTTTCTTTTTAGGCAGCATGTCGGCAAAATTCAGCAGCCGGTCAATATCCAGCGATTCAAGCTCAGAAAGTTGCCATCCGGTGTGGGTGGCAACGTTGAACATCACTCGGTCTCTGGCGCTTTCGTCGAGCTCGTCGAGGGCGTAGAGAATCCGATGTACGTCGTCGCGCACTTTCCCAAATCCAGCATGTCCATTTTTGCGATCACGGATTCAGGCTGGTCAGTCAGACGCGCATACATGGCGATATCACGGTCAAAATCGTCATACAGATCGCCCCCTGTTCGTTTTTTCGGGTTGGTTTTGCTGCCGTACTGGGTTTTCAGCCAGATGTGATCCCGTACTTTCGGACGGCGCATTTCCAGCACCGTGATGTCGTTGTCGTCTTCGTCTTTAATCGGGTAGTCAAGCGTGATTTTGTTCATGGTATTACGTCCATAAAAAAGCCCCCGACCGAAGCCGGGAGGCGAACTGTGAAAGAAAGGATGAAAGGTTATTTGCCCAGTGCGCGGCGATACTCCGCCAATTGGTCCACACCGTTGATGACGCGCACCAGGTTGGGCGGGTCAATTTCATGAATGATCTCGTCATTCACTTCATAGCGGTAGTAACTCAACTTCATGGTGTAGCTGTTGGCGTTAAAGGCGCCGCCACTTTTAGTGCCCGGGTCAACTTTGGTCAGTTTGCCGCGCAGCTCTTCGACCACTGGCCGAACCCGGCCTGTTTCGTCGTCTTCAATCGCTGAGCGAACAAACACGGCGATCTTCTTTCCGTCCTTTTTGATGCCGAACAGCGCCAGCACATCAGGGTCTTCACCCATTGACCAGCCCGCTTCCATTGGTGCCATGCCCATGTCCATCGGCGTGGCCATGTCCATCCCACCCGCTCGGAAGTCTTCCGTCTGCACTTCCAGAACCGGCGCGGTGTAGTCAATCACATCACCAACCTTGTCACGGCCATCGATGTAAAGGCCGAAATATTTACGAGCCCAGTTAGACATTTGCAATTACCTCTTCTAAATAGCCGTTGTTGAGGCGAGAGCGGAAGATCAAATGCTCTGCCGGGTAGTAGACGCCAAAATCAAAGTCGAAATAGACCACACCTTGCGCCATGGTTTCTGGCGTATTCAGATCTTTGTCCAGCCATGTGGAGCCGCCGGGGATGATCCCTTCGAACTTCAGTTGACGCATGTAGGCCTGAACCCCACCAATCACATCCTGTAAATACTGCGTGGTGCCCGGACGGTCCACGGCCCACAGGTGAGCACGCTCGATGCTGTCATTGATCATGTCCGCAGTGCGGCGCACGCACTCAAACGTCCATTTCGGGTCAATCGAGCAAGAGCGGTTACCCCAGAACCGGAAACCACCTTCACGGATGACCGTAGAAACTTTGTTCTCATTGAGAATGTTGGCAACGGTGTTCGGATTGTTCAGTTCCCACTCCACCGGTTGCCAGGTACCCACAATGCCGTAAATTTCCTGGTTCGACTTCGACCAGTGCACCCCTCTCTCGTTATCAATACGACAGCGCAGACCCGCCGCAAATTCAGAGGTCGGGCGTGGGACCACGGCGCCGGTTTCCGAGTCCTGCACTTTCACATGTGGCCACTGGATTTCGACCCGGGTGCCAAACGAGCGTGCGCGCTTCATGGCGTCGGTGTAGGACGCATTCAAAGCACAATCTACATAAGCAAAACCGCGCAGCTTCGCCGCCTGCGTTTCCAGCGCTTTGGCCACGCCATCAATATGACTGAAGTTAGGCGCGATCAGGATACGCGGTTTGTAGCCTACTTCGGTGCGCGCTTCAGAGAACTTCTCAATCGCACGGATGATGTTCGCACCTTCCAACTCTTGTGCCGTTTTCGGCTCAGCGCGAACCGCCACTACAAGCGCGCCGGTCTGTTTCATGATGCTTTCCATCGACTTGTAAGCATCGGTAGATTTGCCAATCTTCTCGGCCATTTTCAGACTGCCGGTAATCGCCACCGGTTTGAGGACTGGGAACGGCTCATCGTCACCGCCAGACAAGTACTGTTTGGTGACGGTGACCGCAACCGAAGTGCCCGGGTTGCCATTGGTCAGAGAGGCGGTGACCAGTGCCTTGGCCTCAGCGTGCGCGTTGATCGCGTCCACTACCTCTGTGGCAGTGGATGTTGGTGCTGATTCGGCATCGGTGGCCAGTGATACGGTGATCGCCTTACCTGCCACACTGACCGACAAGACCTGGTCTGCGTCGGTTGGGGCGATGATGGTCAAGTAAATGCCGTTGCCATCCAGACCCGCTTCGACGGCCGTTAAAGTGATGCCATCATCGAGCGCAGGCGAACCAACGGTCAGCACAGCGGCCACCGCGCTCGCTACCGCATCCGATTCAAAAGCAAAACCAATTACTGCGGTTTTCACGGTGCTGATGCTGCGAATGCCGTCGTCCATTTCGACGACTTCACAACCATGTAAAAATTGCGCCATGGGAGATTCCTGTTTAGTCGGGTAATAAAAAACCCCGCCAAGGCGAGGTCATGAGGAAATAAAAAAGCCCACTGAGAAAAGTGGGCGTTTATGGGGTCAGTTCGGGCGGCTCCGGGAACGGGTTGTCTTCTTTGATTTTCAGGTAAGCCGCATCGGCCTGGATACGGTATTCCGCAGCTTTGATAGAATCACCTTCAACGCTCTCAATGGAAACGGCTTCATTTCTTAATCGGTCCACCATGATTGTGTAGAGTTGGTACCGACGATCATTGACCTGCTTGTAATCGTACTCAAACTTGGCTTGTTCGTCCGTCTTCCACCCTGATTCCGTCCAGTAGTCAAAAATCGTAACAGGCTTATCTAAGGTATAGTCGTTCGTGACTAACGAAATGTCGTCAAACTCTTTCAGCTCGCGAGTGTCTTTATGGTAAGCCGTGATGCTAACCTGCTTATTTTTGACCACCCAGTTACATTGGTTTGTTGGCCAATAAGGGACTGCGTCGTTTTCATCACGAAAAGAATAGTATTGGTTGTCACCGATTCCCTCACTTGGCAGCGGTTTGTCTGTTACAAGCGGTCGAGCAACATGAGTTGAAATCTCCCGCAAAGGTGCACCGGTTTTACTGTCGAACTGAATCATTTAAAACGCTCCTTTAGGTAACCAAATTAACGGTTCATAGAAAATACCCATGGAATCAGTGTATGTATCCGTCCGTGCGCTTCGTGATAAATCAATATCCAATCTAACCGCTGTTGCTGACGAATATGATGTATCGAGATCTATCGGGTTATTTGAAACTGAAGGAACACTCTGTTGACTCACAACAGCGCCGGATGTGTTTAAAATTAGACTGTTTGATGTCGACTTTCGGATATCAAACGAGCCATACACGTTTTGAATGTGATCGCCTTTACTTTCCCCTGCAACACCATATTGTCCTGCGGCTTTCAAATGCATTTTTACAGGCAGATTCGGCGTAGTGAAATAGTCACCATTTTCGTCCGTGCCATAGCCCCAGTATCCGCAGTAGCGGTCGATATCAGCCGCCTTTGTCGCTTCTTCAACTAAATTTGATAACTGCTGTATCAGCGTATAGGCCGTTAGATATTCGTTGACATAGCACTTTTGTCCTACGGCAGGCGCAACGTAATCTGAGTTCGGGGTGTAGCCGACGCCCGCGCTATACACCGGCGTAAAAATCAGAGCACGAAGAAGCTTGCTCGACAACATGTATTGATTTAATGGGTCGGGCGTTTTTTCCGGATCCAGTTTGTCTTTAATAGTTTCTTGCTGTTTTTTAAGGTAGGCCGTTCGGTTCGCTAGTTGTTTAGGCTGACGGTTGGCGATGCCTTCTTCCCCACCTATCACGGCATCCGTCGTTTCAATCAGGTAAACCTGCTCTTCCCACTCCGGGGTTTCTGTAATACTTCCCATTTAGGCAACTCCAAAGTTGTATTGGCCGTCATAACGAATCTCGCCGTTGTACGTAAACAACGCTTCCGTAAAATGCAGCCCTTTTAAAATGCAGTGCAGCGGCGCGGTCATATCCAGCAGCATCTTCACCTGCTCGGCCTGCTCGTTCGTGATGGCCCGTTTCAGGTAGATACGATACATCGCCCAGGCTTCGTCCCAGTTGTAATAGATGTGACCGTTATAAGTTTGTTTTCCGTCGTAGAACTTCCCGCCCAGCCCCTCAAGAATATCCACTTCCTCATACCCGGCATTACGCAAAATGCGTCGGATACTGCTCGGTGTACCGCGCAGCCGGTGCACGTTGTAAGCATCGATAATGGTCTGCTCTTTGGCCGCTCTCGGCCAGTTGTCGTCCCAGACATCCACATCCATGGTCAGAGCCAGCACATACAGTAGCGACTCCGGGCAGGTGCGCGGGTTCCATAAGTCACGAATGGGCGAGCTCATGTCCGCCCGGGTTACCTGCTCGAGCGCCTTTTCCATCGCGGTGGCATTGGGCGGCAATAGAGAATCGCTCACACATCCCCCTTAGCAGTGATAACGATGCCGGTGCAATAGGGCGCCGTGTCTTGGTCAGCCTGATAATTGACAAAGCCTTGCAAGTCGACGTCACGCACCCCTTCCAGATGCATCGCCGCATCCAAAGCAGAGGTACTGACCAACGCGCCAATACGGTGCTGACGGTCGGTATACGCCTCAGTGTTGCTTCGGGCCGTCGCCAGAATGCTCTCTTTGGCAGCGGTGTTAGCTATGTCCAGAACAGCGGTGATTTGATACTCATGGATAAGCGCCGATTTGACAGTGCCGTCACAGCACAGCGGCCGGACGTCCTCTTGGTTAATGTGTGCGTCCACGGTCGCAATCAGCGAGGCATCCGCCTCACCGTTTGCCGTATGACTGAGCACCACCACCGCAATTTCCCCGCCGCGCACCCGATAGGCATACGCATCTTTGACCTGCGCGGAAGCCGACAACGCATGAAAGATGTATGACTTTCTCGGTCCGGCGGTGGAAATGCCCGACCATGCAAGAAGGCAGCGACGCCGCAGGGACTCGTTGGACTCGTAGATGGGCTCGATAGGCGGCGTAACCGTATCGTCACCCGGCTGGATTAACTCGCGTTTGAGGTTAAAGAACGCCGCCAGATTGTCGAGGTCTTCATCCATCGACCACGGCAGCATTACCGACAGCGCCGCATCATTGACCCGCTGTCGCTCGTTGACGGCTGAGTAGGCCGACACTTCCAGATTCGCCACGGTCGGGTCCGACTCCACATCGGCATCCCATTGCGGGTAGAGCGTTTTCAGTTGCGCCTTTTTTCCGGCCAGTTCGGTCTCAAAGTCCAGATCTTCTTTGACCTTCGGCTTTGGCAAGCTGGACAATTCAATCGTCGTACTCATTTAATCTCAATCCCTTCCAGTTTGATGGGCTGGCCGTCTGGCAAATAAATACCGGTTAAATCAATCTGCACCTTGCCCGGTGTTGGACTGGTCACGGAGACCGATTGCAATTCCAGGCGGGGCTCCCAGCGTGAGAGTGCCTCGGCCGTTGCAGCAATCATGTCCATCTGGATGCTGGCGTTAAACGGGGCATCCACCAAACGGGGCAATTTCGAACCAAAGGTTCGCCGCATGACCCGACTGCCGATTGGCGTGGTCAAAATGGTCGCAATGCTTTGTTTGAGGTGCGCGCGACCGACCAAAGCGCGTCCGGTCTGGTTGTCTGTTCCGTTCATCGCATTAACTCATTGGGGTGTCGGGGAGTGGACCACCGTCATGACGGTGGCCGTTGTACTGCGTTCGCATCGCCGCCATTGAGCCGGTCATATCTTGGATGTGCGCCGCCGACACAATGTCTTTCAGCGCCGCAATCTTACCTGAAGTGGTCAGGTTGCCAGTCTGGTTGTAATCGCCTTTATGGCGAACGTCGGCGTTGATGTAAAACGTGTTCGCATTCAGCGTCGCATCGCCTCCGGCAATGGTGATCGTCAAATGATGCTCGGCCCGGTCGTATTCCACCCGGGTATTGTCGTCATACACACAAACATGTTTGTTGGGGTCCACGCTGGCAGGCGGATTGTCATCGGTATTCATACCCAGCAATACCCAGCCATTACGAAGGTCACCACTCGGCGAGAAAATCATGCATTGCTCACCGACCTTGGCCGGATCCGACTGACGCTTATGACCCGCTCGCTCTTCAAAATAACGCAACCAGGTGGTGGTCACCGGCTCCCCTGCCTCATCCACGTCGTAAGCCACTTTGACACGCGGAGGATTGTGCTGCACCGCAGACACATGCCCGCCTCGGATAAGGTTCGCCACACGTTGGGAAAGCCGGTGAATCAGATACCAGGGGTCTTCACTCATCAGGACTCCTGTGGAACGTTCAGAACAACTTCATAATCGGAGTGTTTGTCCGGGCCGACATCAGGGTAATACCCCACCATCACAGTACCCGGCGTAAAGGTTTGAGCGCTGATTTCAACCTGACCGATAGTCAGAGGCTGAACCCAGCGAATCGACCAGACGGCGTAGCCATCCAGCTCAGGGTTGAACGAGTCCGGCTCCGCACTGGTCAATACGGCAGGGCGAATTTCCAGCCCAAAGCGACACTCATCAATCAACAGGCTCAGCATCATCGATGCATCCCGCACTTTGACCTGATAATCCGGATCGCTGAATCCATACACCACAAGCAGCTCGCAGTTGACGTTCAGTGTCAGCTGGCCATTGCCTTTTTGGTTGTCGCTCTTATCCCAGTCCAGAACCGAGAAAAACGCGCAGGGCGTGGCCAGTTCCGTTTCGGTTTCCGGGTAATGTTCAACACAGGTTAACCAATCCACTTTGGTGGTGAGATAGTCAAGAACCGCAGAATGGTATTCCGCCAGCGTTACGTTCGCCATGGACAGCCTCTATTTTTTTGGCCGAAGGGCAATCCGACCTTTAATGTCTGTTGTGAAATGCCGGACGAAAATCTCCGGAATTTGTTCAAAAATCTCGTCTTCAATACGTACATGCAGCGCATCGTCAATCTCCACCTGCACCGTTTCATATCGCTTGGCACTGGTGCGTCGGAACATCATCTTCTGGCCATTTTTCTCGATCACAAAGCCTCTGGCCTCATGGACCCGGGAAAGGCGCGGGGATGTCGGCGTGAACGTGGCACCACTGTCTTTCGTCGATCGGAGCCGACCACGCAGCGCATGCACCGGGACCGGATTCAGGCCAAACCACAACTTGAGTTCATCCAGCGCTTTGCCACCTTTCTTCAGCCTGAACTTTTTCAAACGGGCGCGGATAAGCTTGAGGTTTTTCGCTTGCAGTTCGTCGCGCATCAGCTTCGCAGCCAGTTTGTGCACCGTCACCGCCGTACGGGCCAGCGCCCGGTTGTAAGCCAGGCGCATTTCCTTTTCGGTGGCGCCCACGCTGTGTCGAATCGCCGTCAGTTCATCGAGATCAATATCGAAGATCTGGGATTGTTGAGGACTGGCCATCCGCTCTCTCCGACAACGTGAATTGCGTTTCGCCATCGTATTGCGGATAGCGCTGTTCAATGTAAAAGTGTAAGGCTTGCCCATCGGAGAGCATCAGCGTGATAGGGGTCCGTCTTGCCAGATGATGAGCATCGCCACTGCGCACACTCAAACGGGCCTCTTGGGTATCCACCTGACCGCCCGCTGCCAGCCGGCTGACCAGCCCTTCGGCATCAAAAATGCCACGAACCGGCTCCTGGCCATTAACCAGCACATCAACGTTACCAAACGTCTCATAGATGGCCGCATCTGCCTTTTTCATAGCCTCTTCAAATATCGAATCAAACATAAAAAACCTATAAAAAAGGCGCGAAAATCGCGCCTGTCCATCCGTTATAGCCGAGCCATAAAACACGCTAATTGAGCTTCGACCGCTTCCATCGCCGTGTCTTCATCGAGATACGGCGTGTCACCGCTCTTAATAAGCGTAATGTGGCCATCAACTTTGGCCTGAAACGCTTTCAGTACTTGGACCTGAACGAACCCTTGGTCGTTGGTCAGCACTTCAGGCGCCTCACCGTCTTCCGTCAGGGTTTCATCCGGTGGCAACTCACCCACGCCGACCAACACCACAGGGCGGTCGTCGATTTCGCTCTCGTCGATTTCATCACCGGCTGAATCGTCAGCGTCATCATCTTGCGTTTCGGCGTCCGTTTCACCTGGATTGGTTTCATCATCCGATCCCCCCTCATCAGGCCCGTCTGGCAGCGACGCTTCCAGTTCGTCGATCATGATGTTCAGTTTCGCTTCTGTCGTTCTGTCATCGTACGGTACTTTGTCCAGACCAAGTTCGTTGCACAGCGCATCAATGCGTTTTTTCAGGTTGTCTTTTCGGCTCATGATATTGTCCAAAAAAGGATTGGGACCATGGTCCCAATCGTGATCTCTCAGTAAAAAGGCCGCTTACGCGACCTTCACTACCACCACTTTGTTCACGTCGATCAAGTACATCGCAGGCGCGGACTCGGTCTTGGTATAACGCACTTCCGGGTCACCCCCTTCCGTCCAGTCCTTGACGTAACGCTCCGCTTCATCAAAACCTTCACGCTGCGCGGCCTGGTCCTGAATCTGACCGTACAACCGAGCGCCGCGAACGGCGGTGTGCGCCAGGATAAGGTGATAGTCACGCTGCACTTTCTGAGTCACGCCCGCGCGGTCGATGTACTCTTCATCCACCACCACAATCGTGACATCACCCAGATTGCCTTTAATGCTGACCGTAGCCCCCAGATCTTTCAGAGCCGTTTCCAGCTGAGACTTGGAGCCACGGCGGGTTTCCACCTTGTCATTGAACGTCGTGAACTCACGCATCAGTGCCCAGGTTTTCGGATCCGCAATCACCACGTTCGTCAGACCTTCCGACTCGGCCGCCCATTTTTCAATGTCCGCCACGATGTCATAGGTTTTGCGGTCTTGGTTTGTCCACAGCGCTGCACCAATCAGGGTGATGTTGTTGTCCGGATTTCGGCCCGCATCGATCTCGTAAGGCTGATCGATGTACGGGCTGTCAATAACCGTTTTACCGTCATAGACCATTTCCGCACACATCAGCTCTTCACGGTCGCGAACCGCTTGCTCTTCAATGTCGAGGTTTTGCATCACAATCGCGTTCTGGCGATCACCCGCTGACATCGCGCCTTTCATTGGCTCACCCGGACGACGTTTGACGCTCTGGTTGGCCGTGACGGCATGTTTGGACTTCACGTAAGCCGGTTTAAAGGACGACGTTTTAAAGCCCTGGTTGCGATCAATCGCCGCCCCAATCATCGGCGAGCAGTACGCCGCGATTTTGGTCTTGTTCGGGATCATATCCAGGTCGACTTTTTCCGTGTTAAAGGTGTACATCTCACGGAAGAAAAAACGCATAAAGAAATTGTCACGGCGAATACCGGCTTGTTGAATGGCGCCCAGCAGTTCGCGTGTCGTGTAGTTATCAGGCATAAGTCACTCTTTGCTTAAATCGTTAAGAAAAACGACGAATCAGTATTCGTCGTCTACGTACACCGCACTGCCAATGAAAGCGGCGCGCTTGGCCTTATCGGTGATGCCCCCATCCGGCCAGTTCACAAAGCTGATGCGAAAGCCGCCTTGCAGGTAAACGGTCGACAGCTGATCAACGCCCGTGCTCACCACGTCACGAGCAGAAAGCGCAACGGCCGTGCCCGGTGTACCGTCCCAGGCAACCAGCGTGGCCGTGTCCGTAGCATCAAACATCAGTGGTGTTCGGGCCGCAAACGCTTCTCCGGCTTTGATGGTGGCGCGGGCGGTCACCGGTGACCCAATCCAATGTTCATCTGGGGTGTATTCTGTGTTCTCACTCATGGCGTCGTCCTTAGTCGATGCGGTTGTAGGAAGAAGCCAGCGCGTTGATGTGCTGCTGCTCCTCGGTTACGTCGGCCGAACTGACATCCTGACCCAGTGGGTCACCGTGTTCAGCCGCCAGGGTTTGAAGTGCGCTACCGGCATCATGAGCGGTAGCAACCGGAGCACTGGCCAGAATGTCTCGCGCTTCCTCAACGGAGATCTTCGGGTTGTTCGCCAGTCGGTTGGCGAGCGCTTCCCGGCCCTTGCTTTCTTCGAGCATCATGATGCCCATGCAACGCTCTCGCTCCTGCGTGGCAGGATCGCTGGCGGATGTCGCCTCGCTGGAAGCCGCGGCTGCGGCCTGCTCAGGCGTCGGAGCATCGTCTTGTGGATTGGTCACGGAGGCCGATGCTGCCGCATTGGTTTGCGTCGTCGTGGCCTCGGTCGTGGTTTGGTCTTGCACCGTCATAGCGGCTCCCCTATCAAAGGTGGTTGAAGATGTCTTGAAGTGGTCCGCCATCAGTTGAACCGCATCAAGCCCGTTGACGACTTCGTTTGCGAAGCCAATATCGACCGCCGCCTGACCTTCGTAGGTCTGCGCTTCGGTCGCCAGAATTTTTTTCACGTCGATCCCCATGTATTGCGCTGCTTTTCCGGCAAACATCTGACGCGTGGCTTCCGCTTCCGATTGCCACTTCTCCTGCACTGCTTTGGGCAGGGACTGGTAAGGGTTGCCGTCGGCCTTGTGATCCCCAGCGGTCACCAGCGTGATTTCCACGCCTTGTTGGTCGAGCATTTTTTCCACGTTGGTGTGGGCCATGATCACGCCTACAGAGCCACCAATGCCCGTTTGAGTAATCAATCGGCGGGAGCAGGCACTGGCCACCATCTGACCCGCACTGCAGTGCATGTCATAACCGAGTGACCAGATAGGTTTCACCTGGCGCAGCTGCGCAATCTTGTCCGCCAGATCAAAACACCCGGCAACCATGCCGCCGGGCGTGTTCATATCAAGCAGGATGGCGCGGACATCCGGGTCCGCCATGGCCTCGTTCAGTCGGTACATGATCCCGTCATAGCCGGTCATGCCGGAATAAGGTTTGATGTAACCGTATTTGTGCACCAGAGTGCCATCAATCGGGATCACGGCGATGCCATGGTTCACCTGGTAGCTCCGATCGCCAGAGCGCCCTCGGGCGTAACCCGCCGCGACCTTTTTCATGTCCTGCTCTCTGAGTACCGAGCCATCGATGTCCGTCAGTTGGACCACGTTGCCAAGGCGCTGACTGAGCGCAGAAAAGAACACCCGGGCGTAGCCCGCTTCCAGAGCCAACGGTCGGTTAAAGGTGTTGCTGATTAAGTGTTGTAAATTACTCATTGGCACTCTCGTTTGGGTTGTCCGGAGCCAGCGCCTGCAGCTTCATCCAGCTCGGCGGTGGCAAACCTTTCGTTTTTCGCTCTTCCATTTCAGCGACCTGTTGCTCGAAGATTTCCTGATAGTCTTCGCCAAGCAACGCGAGCTCTTTTTCGTAGGTCGACAAACTGCTGTCGATACGAAGCACCGCTTCCTTGACTTCTTTGAGGCCATCAATCGCCAGACGACCGGAGCCAATCCAGTCACACTTGGTCCACGCATACCGGCGCTCGTAAAAGGTAAAGCGCGCTTTGCGAGGCAACGTGATGTACCCGCGCAGCAGCATCTCTTCAAACAACAACGTGAAGATTTGGCTGGCGAACCGGTTGGCAATTATTTTTCGGCGACCCATGAAATAGCGCCAGGAGTCGTTATGGGCGGCTCGGATCGTGCTGTAAGACATTTGCGAGTAATTGCGCGACAGTTGGGCATAATCCACCCCCAAACCAGCCGCAATGTAACGGATAATGGACTGTTCAAGCGCCGCAAACCCATTGTCAGCATTACCCGCACTGTGCAGGTTTATCTTGTCACCCGGCATCAGATGAGGCAGTTTTACGCCGTTGAACTTCACTTCATTCGCGGCGTAATACTCGCCGTACTTCATCAGCATTTGCTCTATGGCGCCCTCTCGCTTTCCGGCACCAAAGAGAAATTCCATCGCCTGGTCGCTGCCCAGTTCCGACTCAATGCTGGCGGCATACATGGCATTCACGATGGCACGCTGGAGCGTGGTGTTTTGCAGCGTATCCAGCATCTTGAGCTGCTCAAGACTCGATAAGAACTTGTTGACGCCCCGACATTGCCCGCCTTCGCTGGGCTCAAACACATGCAAAAATCCCATCCGACCGGAGCGGGTAAATTTGGGAACCCGGCGCCAGCGTTTGGCCATGCCAAAGTTGTCCGCACCTTCTTCGATGTGATAGGCCACCGCCACGCCGTGACGGTTGAAGTCCATCCCGCCACGCAAATCCGGCTTGTCCATCGCATAGTTCGGGTTATTCACTTTTCGCGGTGCGACCATACGAATGCAGGTCGAGAACGGCGAATGCCGGCTCTCTATCCATTCCGGCTTTGCCATGATTTCACCAGCGTTGGCGTGGGTTTCCACCCCTTCACGCATCATCATGGTGAACGTCCGGCGCCGCTCGGCATCGATAAAGCAGTTCGGATCTTCCGCAATGTCACGAAAAATCGCCTCCACTTCCCGGACAAAGCCTTTGTCCGGATCAATGCCAAGCAGTAACCAGTTGGGTTTGTAACTGAGACGAAATTCAGAGCCAATGATGTGGTCCTTATGTAGCTGGATCCCATTGGCCGCGATGCCGTTGTTGCGGGTAACGTCGTCTGTACGCGCATTGGCTTGCTTCATGACGGGCAAAAACGCCGCATCGACGGATTTGGAGGCTGGATTCCAGTCTCGCATTTGATCACCAAACCCCGACCCGCCCGCTCTGAACACCGCCTCTCTCAAGGGGGTCTGGCCATCAGCTGCCAGTAGTCCGATATTATTCATTAAAATCCGACTCCCGCTGGACGACGGCGACGCGCACTGCCCATACCCAGTTGCTGACGCAAGTCTTCAATATAGGCACGCAGTTCGTGTATGTTCGCCCGGTTAAATTCGACCCGACGCTCTCCTTTTTGAACGGATACCGCCATGGTGCCTGTCTGCAGCTTGTGATAAGCACTTTCTGCTTCCTGCAGCATTTCTTGTAAAGTCATCGTCCACCTTTGAGTCGTTCGGCCAGCTCAGCCATGCTGAGTCCGGAGGATGGTTGTTCGGAAGCTGGCTCTGGCTCATCGAGCTCCAGGCCAAACTTTTGGATCAGGATATTGAGTGCGGCATAGGCGTAGTTCCAGCCATCGAGCGCTTCGTCAAAGGGATGGTATTGCTTCACCCATCGCCACACCTGACGATTGGATTTGTCGTACTCCAGCTTTTTGTTGGCCGAGCAAAGCTGTTTGAAAAACTCATCACCCGCAATCTCGTCATCCAGAGGAAAATGGATACAACCGGGGACCGGCTCATCGCCTTTTGGTGTTAAACACAAACGGCTATATAGGCGCTGTTTAATGCCATCCGTACCCAAGCGGGTCAGATACACTTTTTTTGCGTTTTTCTTGCGAGGAAATGTCTGAATGGGTTTGCCGTACTGGTTTTCCCCTTGAATGGGGATCACCCAGGTCACACTGTGATGGCGACTCATGGTGTACACGTCATCCGTCTTATGGCCCATGGCATCCCAGCACCACAATTCCACGCCCATGGTGTCGCCATTGCGCTTTTTGTAGGTCCGGTACAGCATTTTTCCGGCCGCATCTTTGAGCGTCTGCGTGGAGAGATCGCCTAAAAGCACGATGTGCTCAACCAACCAACACTCTTCACCGGCGCCCCAGGCCCAAATGTAGAGCTCTACCCGGTCATCCTGAGTGTCGATGCCTCCAGTGAGCACGACCGCCCGATCCGGAACCGGGTTGCTGCGCCGTTCACCGACCCACCACACTTCCCGACGGGATTTCAGGTGTTCCCAGTCCAGTTTCTCGCCGTTCTCCCCTTCCCAGAGTTCACCTAATGACAGGTTTACGAACGTTTTTAGCTGGATTGGGTCATCTTTCTTTTTCAGAAACTCTTTGACGATGCCGCGCCAGCCTTCGCTGAGTTTAGTGTTGTAACCAGACCAGATATGCAAGCCAACAGAGGTCGGCGTGGGCGCGGGGTGACCGTATTCGTCAAAAAACGCATGGCCATCCTTTGTCCAGGTGCCGTCTTCCGCTTTCCAGCGTCCGGCTAGCTCCATTTTGTACAAATGTTGGTAATAAATGGGGTCGTCACACCCGAGGCAGCGGTAATAAACGGATTTCGCTTTTTTCGCTAACGTTGGCTGAGTGTTATCCCACTTGAAACCGTGTTTGGCGTCTTTACTGCCCCATTCTAGGACCTGCTCCTTACCACAATGCGGACAAGGGAGATAAAACCGAAAAGTGAGCTCCATCCGGGCCATCAGCCGCTCGATGTGAGACTCCCCTTTGTTGGTTGGCGTGGTACCCCAGCGCGCCATGGGAAAGGCAGCGCCCTCAAGACGTTTAAACGCCAGGTCAATGGGGTTACCTTCTTTGCCGACTTCCCAGTCCCAGCCATCGATCTCATCACCGAACACCGCGCCTTTGGTCAAAGCGCGCATGTTGCGGGGCGTGGAAGTACCAAGAATATGCAGAGACCAGCCAGTGCCTTTCTTATACGACACAGTATTTCGCTGATCTTTGGCAAACAGTGCCGGAAAGATGCGATGCATGATCGGCATTTCCTGCCAGGCGGCATCAATCTCCGTCACCGAGATGTTTTTGGCGTCACTCTCTGTCGGAACGTAGATCACGGAATTCGTTTTGAACTGAGCGTGCAAGCAACTGTCGGCAGCCACGACTAATTTTGACCAGCCGACACGTGCAGACTTTTGCATAGTCAGCTCGGTAATGGCCCGATTGCACATCATATTCAGCGGCACAATCTGAAGAGGCAGTGTCTCCCAGAACCCTTCCTCCTGAGATGAACCAGCCGCTAACCGGAAATGCTTATCCGCCCATTCCGATCCCTTGATCGGCAGTACTCTCCTCATCCCCATCAAGCCACGCCGGACCTTCATCCGGATCGCCGTCAATGTAGTCTGAGAAGTTGGGTTGAACATCTGCACACTCATTCAATACTGCTGCAATCACGGCTTCCAACACTTCCACCGCTTCGGGTGGCATGTCCGACCAGGCGTTTTTGAGTTTAGGGAGAAGGGTGTCGAGGCGCGTTCCCACTCGGGTACACACCTGCTCTAACGTGTCGACGATAAGGTCGATGGGGGCGTAACTCTTTTCAAACAGAACGCGCTTGGCCCTCATCATGGCCAGCTTTTCACGCCGCTCTTCCAGTTTGAGTTCACGCTCAATTTTCTCGAACGTTTCCTCTTCATTGTCGTCGGTTTCCGGTTTTTCACTTCCGGATTTTGACCGTTTTAAATAGGTGTTATAGGCATGAATACACGCCAGCGGATCCCAGCCGTTTCGTCCCTTGGCCGCAGGCAGAAACCCTTTAGCCGCAAGGTTTCGGACCTGTCTGTCTGATAGACCAAGGAGCTTCGCTATATCCGACTGAGTAAACTTTTTGCCA
>NZ_WXWP01000148.1:0-4256 GCF_009904765.1 Vibrio sp. V39_P1S14PM300 | reverse complement strand
TTTTTGACCGGAAACCGGAAACCCCCAAAATTAAAAAAATTTTTACCGAGAGACTTTCTGCGAGGTCAAGCCCCCGTAGTGTCTGTGGTCGCGCGGAAGGACCCACTCAATACGCTAAGCACTGCGTTTTGATGTAGTCTTGTAAGTACTTGGTTTGGCGATAGTTTTTCACCATCATTCGTCGGAGACGTAGATAATCTTGTTCAGTTGTTCGACTAAGTCTTGCGGCTCCTTCATACTCCACGCTTCCGGACGGTTGGGTATCGGGCACTCGGTTGGTGGGACAGTCGGCGTTGATGTACAAGCGCTGATTAGCACGATTGAGCTCATCACCAAGAATATCGATTTCATGCTGGGCCTTACGCAATGCGTTTTGATGTTCAATACCA
The DNA here is from genome assembly GCF_009904765.1 of Vibrio sp. V39_P1S14PM300. Taxonomy (NCBI): domain Bacteria; kingdom Pseudomonadati; phylum Pseudomonadota; class Gammaproteobacteria; order Vibrionales; family Vibrionaceae; genus Vibrio; species Vibrio sp. V39_P1S14PM300. Next base: position 3,867 of record NZ_WXWP01000148.1, on the reverse strand, counting down.
AGTTGATCAAACTCTTTGATCTTGTCACGTTGAGCCCGATTCAACTCCCGTTGAGCCAAAAGAACTTGACTCGTCTGCTCTAGCTGCTGCTCTGCGACACTTCTTCGCAATTGTTCGACGTAGAGCCAGCACGACAGCGTTACGATTGAAATAAGTGACATTGTAACGCCCCACACAATCAGTCTCGCATTAAGCATACCTGCCTCTCGATATCTCGTCGGGTCATAAGCCCCTTCCAAGGCTTACCCGCCGAATAAATCCAACGTTTCAACTGATCACAAGCAGACGCCCAATGACCTTGATTTAACAATTTGAGCAGTGTCGAACGCCTAAAAGCGCCCACCCCGACGTTATAAGTAAATGAATATAGGGCGGCACGTGTTGTTTCCGGTATCACCACTTTGATAAGCGGGTCCACGTGACGCTTTACTTTCTTCAGATCTTTATCCAGTAGAGCATCGCACTCTGATTGGGAATAGACTTTGTCCTTAATGATGTCCGGACCAGTATGCCCATAACAGACACTCAACACGCCAGCCACATCGTAGTACGGTACAAATTCTATGCCCTCAAGAGGCTTTACCATGGTCGCTGCCATAATTAGCGCACTCGCTCCCATTGCGGCGAGTTTGGTGATGCTATTTCTGATGCTGCTCATGATGCATCTCCCGCTCGGCTTGCTTTTTCCTAAAGTGGTAATTGATGTAGGTCGTCACTATCGTTCCGATAATGGACGAAATCGCCACCCACCAGTCTGGTGTTATCGTGCTGACAAACGAAAAGAATGCACTTATCGCAGCCAGAAACGCACACCATCCGTACGCGATGGCGCTAGAGAGTTTTTCGAGCATACGCATATCACCACCCCCGGGATGGAGTGTCCTTGATTGGAAATGAGATGAAGAGAAAATTGCGTGGATCGTTATGTGACAGATACAAAAAAACCGCCTAAAAGGCGGCTCTCACAAACACTGTGCACTTATCCATACTAGATATTTATACACTAAACTGTCCCGTTTTTGTTTTCAAGCTCTTTTTTAAACATCTGCCGAGCAGCAATATCATAGTTAATCAGTAAGGTCCGTATTGCCTCAACGTGCTGACTCCAATCATTCCAATGCTTTTGATAGTAACGAACACGCTTCTTAAAATAGGTCTCGCTGGTACAACTCTCTGCCTCAGTATCTGCCTTAGCCAGAACGTGGATGAGATAAGATTTAGTCAATGTCGGTGTATAAGAAAGGCCGTCTATTGTCAGAGATACCTGTGCACCACCGAGTTGCTCTAAAGCCAAACCACCAGCAATGACAGGAACTAAAGTCTTGACCCGTTCGTAAGTTCTCTTTTGGATCATTACACCTTGTTCGGAAGCACATACCACCCAATCGTTGGAAACACTGTCAATCAATCGCGCTTTGTTTTCCTCTGAATTCCACAACGGCGATGCATACGCAAACATACTCCAGTCCGCAAGATGCGGCGCTGTCTTGGCCATACGCTCTATAGCAGCTAAAACCTTTGCTCCATCGAGTTTTGAACCAATCTCAACATCAGCAGCTCCAAAACCTCCGCCACCAGCCCCGACATTGTACTTCGCTCTGATACCTTCAGTAGCAAGGCCAATTGCCGCAGGCATCTCCCAGCGTTCTATGTTCGTAACTAAGCCCATCTGATTCCCCCTAGACTGAATGACCATTTAAATTATACTGTACATATATACAGTTTCAATGTTTTTAAAGTATGTATAGAACGATTCAAGTAAACGCCAGTTACAAGATTGAACGCCTGGGGCCTAACGGTCTGATTGGTCCAATAGGTAAACTGTCTTGTGGTCAGTTGAGAGTGCTCATTCGAGGTGGAGACGCAAAGAACTTTCCATTTGGTGGGTTTCTTGATGCCGATAACGTGATCGGCTTACAGAGAGTCAAAGTGATTGATGTAAAGGCACTATGTATTGATGACGAGGCACAAGATGCCAAGTACGCTATTCCAAGTCACCACTACGTCGTTGGTGCCTACATGGAACAGAAAGTCTATTTGCTCTTGTATGAGGGTGAGATTAGGCACTATCCACTCAAACATCTTGATACTGATAGAACGAATAATGTAGTGACACTCCTTTAACAAGAGTGTCCACGGGGCAATGATAACTTTATCCTTTATATCGCGTAAAAATTTGCAGTCCTTTAAACCTTTGAATATAGGACTTCTGATTGAATTGACCAGTGTCATTGAACCTACGAATATGAAAGACAGTCATTGGTTATTAGGCGCACTACCATGTTCTATAGGATTGTGTCGGCATTAAGAATTAAAACACAAGACGTACCCAAAATAGTCCACGTCAATTACCTATCTAAATACTGCCAACAGTTTTGCCTCAAGCAAACGAGTGAGCTAAGCGGTGGCCAAGAAGTTCTGATTGTTGATGGCCTAAAGCCAGGTGAGAGCGTCATTGACCCATTTGGTCAGATCAAAAGCATGACACCGAGATCACTCAAGTTTGTTCTCGATGCAAAAATCAATGGAGTAGCGCATTACTCATCTGCAGTTCGTCTGGAGACACAAGATCCAACCAAGTCGGTCTTTGAGAGAATCCCTCCCCTTAGCGCATCAGTGGTTGAGTATGACAAGAAAAGCAAGCGTATCCCTGTAGAATTTCCCAGCATTCAAGAAGTTCTCGAGAATCCAGAGTTAGACGGTCTCAAAAGTGTCAACATCGATCCTGTTTCGATGTTCGCAGAAGATGCTGAAACGCTCATTAAGGAAGGCCAGAAATTCATTGATGAGCCTACCTTAGGTGGCGCTGCGATAATGGCCGCAATCGCTATGCCAGGTAAGTTTCTAGATGAGCCAGTTAAGAAACTCGTCAAAACGAAATTCACAGGAAAATACAAAGGGGAAAGCATTACTCTCGACAATGTCGAAGTACACAATATTCAGTACTTAAAACGAGACCGGGCTGAATACACAGAACTTAGAAAAGCGTTCAATAAGAGTATTCGAGGTGATTACCTAGAAGCTTTATCTAAAGATCCAAAGGCAGTTAGTAAGCTTAAAGATCTCGGTGTTCCAGATTCAGAGATTCAGAAACTCGCAGCCAAACGAGTACCCTCGGGGTTCCAAGTCCATCATAAACTTCCACTAGATGATGGTGGTACCAATGATTTCTCTAACTTAGTACTCATTAGAAATGCACCTGAGCATAGTGCGTTTACAACCTACCAGAAACAAACTACTACCGGCATATCTGTTGGTGATAGTATTGAGCTTGACTGGCCAATCCCGAATGGCGATGTCTACCCGATTAAGTAAGGAACAACAATGACCTTTAAAGAAGTTCTTCAAGCCCTAATTCATCAACACAATGAAGACGAAAGTACATTTGGAGCCGGCTTTTTCTTGGACTCAGCCACCAGCATAGAACTAGAGACGTTGAGAGATAAGGTACAAGAACAGTTTAACGTCACTCTTCCAGATGAATACCTAGAAATACTTAAGCTTACCAATGGCTTCTCTTTAAACGGACTTAGCCTCTACGGCAGTGTTCAGAAGCAGGAGCCATACTTCCTCGACGGAGTTATAGATGCCAATAAAGCATTTTGGGATGAAGAAACACTGAGAGAGTATTTTGCATTTTCGGAAGAATCAACCACACGACTAGTCTTTTCTGTAGTTCAAGACAAATATCTTGTGGTTGATAGAGTGACTTGGGACACGATTGAAGAATTTGATACATTCGGAGATGCATTAAGCTTTCAAATAGATGACTGTTGCATTTTGTCAGTCTAACTAGTTCGTGACTCTCCAATATTGAATTCTCGATTATAGAGAAGCATGAAATACTTCATCTCTTTAAGCTTCTCT
>NZ_WXWP01000094.1:0-9934 GCF_009904765.1 Vibrio sp. V39_P1S14PM300 | reverse complement strand
ATGCAGATAAGTGGGCGAGAGCTGTATTCATCCTGAACTGATATTCACGCACTTTTTCGCCATCCGATGCGGTTTTGACCGCAAAATAAAACTCTGAATGCGTCATTTTGGCTAAAAATGTTAATTTTTTGTGTATTTGCACGCGGTTCTTTTCCGCTCTGCGCGCCTGGTGCGCTAAAGATCCGGATCATTCGGGTTTCGAGGTGGTAATTCCACGCGATCCATGCCATATTTCGTCGCAATTCAAATGATCCTTTTTACTGTCTGGAGCACCTTATGTCGCATGAAGATGAATACATGTCTGTGGAAGAACTGATCGAGATTCAAAAAGAAGATACTCGCGACATCATTCAGGCCTTGTTGGAAGATGGCAGTGATCCAGATGCGCTGTATGAGATCGAACACCACCTGTTTGCGGAAGATTTTGATACGCTGGAAAAAGCGGTCGTCGAAGCATTTAAGATGGGGTTCGAAGTACTTGAAGCGGAAGAAACTGAAGATGAAGACGGCAACAAACTTTTGTGTTGCGACGCGACTATGGAATCGGCCCTGAATGCTGAAGCGATTGACGCTCAGGCGGAAAAACTGATTCACCTTGCCGAAAAATACGACATCATCTACGACGGATGGGGTACCTACTACGAAGGTGAAGATGCTCTGTACAGCGACGAAGATGAGGACGAAGAAGACGCTTAATTGTCTTGGTCGAAAATCAATGGATACCAGCCGATGTCGGCTGGTATTTTTTTGTCTGTCGACAAACTCATGTCCTTATGGAATGAGATTCATTATACTTTTAACCTTTCATTCAACGATGTTTTGATATCATGCAGCTAACACTGGCCGGTCTCTGGCAACTTTCTCCGCTCACCGATCTCTCCATTCCTCAGGACGACATCACGTTTCCCGGACCGCTGAGCTGTGTCCTGCCATCATCGCTGAGTGAAGCGGACATTGCCCGTCAAGAATGGCACCTGATGCACGACATTGAGGTTGATGACGCTATGCTGGCGTTTCCAGCCGTGGATCTGGTGATCACGGGGATCGATTTTCATGCCGAAGTTCGCGTTAACGGCGTGGCGGTGTTTGATTGTGACGCGACCCACAATGAGTATCGCAAGGACATTCGGCCGTATCTGCAGCGTGGCCGCAACCGGTTTGAAATTCTGTTTCTCCAAGAAGAAGATGACTGGCTGATCGATGACGAGCCAGCCACGCCGCTCTGCCCGTTGGGAGAAAGTGCTTACCGGATTAGTGATGCGCGCATCGGGGTTTGGCAAGTGCCGTATTTGCAGTTTATCCGCCATGTGCGTCTTGAACACATTACCACGGAACAAATCTGGCATTATGGGGGCGGGTGTGAATTTCTGGTCGACTTGCACTATCAGACCTACACCCCTGGCCTGGTCTCAGCGTCCGTCAAGTTTAACGGCATGACTTATCAGTTGCCGATAGATGTTCGCAGCGACCACGCCAGTGCACTGTTTCAGGTTGAGGCGCCGATCTATGTTGACCCGCTTCATCCGATGCCCGAGCAGCTCTATCTGCTGGAAATCATGCTCGACGGTCAGAGCCGGCGTTTGCACATCGGCCTGAGCGAAAATCAGTGTGTAACGCACTACCCAGTGTAGAGATCAGTGCGTGCAAACCAGACTGAATGACTGTTTTGATGACTGCTTACGTTGCCAGAAGGTCTCATGGAAATAGTACGCACAGGTATTAATGGTTGGTTCAATCGCCGCCATGATGCCACCGACAAATGCGTCACCAGTCAACACGTATACCACGCTGAACGCCACACTGAAGTGCACCACGGCGAAGCTGGTGGTTTTGATCCGTGCAGATCGGGCGAGTGTTTTTAGTGAGGAAAATGTGTTCCACGCTTTTTCGTGAAAGTAGAACGCCACCGTGTTGACCATAGGTTCAATCATCGCGATCAGGCTGCCTACAATGATATCTCCGGTCAGCACGTACGCCACGGTGAATGCGATAGTAAAATGAATCGTTGCAAAACTGAGCGTTTTTTTCATAGTGAATGCCTGATGAGTGGTTGTCTCGATATGACTATTATTGATAATCATTCTCATAAAATAAAATGGAATATTTCAATAATATCAATAGGCAAAAACTATTAATGTAGCGCTGAATAAAAAAGGCGCCTACTGGCGCCAGATTGGTTTCAGCCCTGTGGTTTCACCACGAGCACATTGATAGGTGAGCTCTGAACCACTTTGCTGGCCACAGAGCCAAGCATGACTTTGTCCATTTTGGAACGCTTGTGACTTGGCATCACGATAAGATCCGCACCGAGTTTGTCCGCGTAGTCGAGGATGGTTCGGTAGGCTTTTCCTTCAGCCACATGGATCTGGTACACCACCTCATCATCTATCTGCTTTTCCGCAAACTGTTTTAGTTGGGCTTTCACATCGGCTTTCATTTTCTTGGCAGCGTCTTTGGGGAAGTAAGTTGCGACCATCGACATGTGAATCCCCGGTAATACCGTCAAAAGATGCACTTCGGCGTTGGAATGTTTGGCGTGCCAAACCGCCAGTTGAACGGCTTTATCGGAAAAGCCTTTTTCATTGAGGTCAACGGGAACCAGGATTTGTTTAAACATAGGTCATTCTCTTGTCGGGTGGCTTGTGCCACTTGATCCTTTGTGTCAGGCTCCGGCTTGCGGAGCCTGATTCTGTTATGCGCTGACCGGTATACGACGTGCGCGACGTTTCTGATTCAGACCCAGAGCGATCAAGATCAACAAGGCCGGAATGAACACCCACTCTTTCATCGGACGATCTGCTTCTTGAACGATCGACTCGATCTCCCAATCAAAGTCAATACCGGCCGCTTCTGCTGGACTACCGAATTCCACCATATCGACCAGCATTTTGCCGTCGCTTTGAGTCAGAGTCAGTCCCATCGAGCTGAGACGCGCTTTGGCGCTGGTGGCCTGTTCGTCAAACGGCAGGCTGACGATTTTCTCAATGTGTTCACCTTCGAGATTGTCGCCACTGACTTTCAGTTCCAGCGATTGTCCTACATGCAGTTGTTCGACAACTTGCGCTATCTCAACGCCTGGGGTAATAACCTTCGCTGGGTACACCATGTCCCACCAGAAGCCCGGACGGAAGAAGGAAAAAGTCAGAACCAGAAGCAGCAGAGTCTCCCACCAGCGGTTCTTGGTGAACCACCACCCCTGAGTGGCTGCGGAGAAGATCAACATGGCGATGATCGAGGAGACCACCGTGAGCATCAGATGCCACCAACTGTCGATGCCGATCAGCAACAACTGGGTATTGAAGATGAACATGAACGGCAAAATGGCGGTTCGGATATCGTATGTGAAACCCTGAATACCGGTTCGGATCGGATCCGATTTGGCGATCGCGGCAGCGGCGAAGGCCGCCAGACCTACCGGAGGCGTATCGTCGGCCAAAATACCGAAGTAGAACACAAACAGATGCACCGCGATCAACGGAATGATCATGCCGTGCTGGGCGCCCAATGTGACGATCACCGGAGCCATTAGTGTTGACACCACGATGTAGTTAGCGGTGGTTGGCAGGCCCATGCCCAGAATCAAACTGATCACCGCGGTAAACAGCAGCATCAAGATCACACTACCGCCAGAAATGAACTCAACGAAATCGGTCATCACCAGACCAATACCGGTTAAGGTTACAACACCGACGACGGTACCAGCGGCGGCGGTCGCCACCCCGATGCCGATCATATTGCGCGCACCGGACACCAGACTCTCTGCCAGATCAACAAACCCGGCTTTGGTCTGTTCCCCCATGTCGTTGCTCTGGTTAAAGATCGCCATCAACGGACGCTGGGTGATCAGAATAAAGATCATAAACACGGTTGCCCAGAACGCGGACAGACCCGGTGAGAAACGCTCGACGGTCAGACACCACACCAGAACCACGATAGGGAGCAGGTAATGCAGGCCTGACTTGATCGTCGGGCCGGAATCAGGCACTTCTTGAATATCGGCGTCGATTTCAATATCGCCCTCGTGGGCAAAGCGCGATGAGATACGTACCAGCAACACGTACGTGATAAGCAGCACTGTGGTGACAATCGGAGTGGCGGCGGCGCCAAAGACGTCCTTGGTCCAGCCCACGCCATAGTAAACCAGTGCGCTGAGCACGCACAGCCCCAAAATGGTACCGGTAAATGACAGCATGCTTTGCAGCAGCGTCGGATTATGACGACGTGGCAGGCCGGTCATGCCCGCTTTGCATGCTTCCAGATGAACGATGTAGATCAGGGCGATGTAGGAGATCAGCGCGGGCAGCAGCGCAGCTTTGATCACTTCAACGTAAGAAATACCCACGTATTCCACCATTAAGAAGGCTGCAGCGCCCATGATCGGTGGTGTGAGCTGTCCATTGGTGGACGCGGCAACTTCCACAGCACCAGCTTTGGTGCCCGGAAAACCGACCCGTTTCATCAGCGGAATGGTGAAAGTCCCGGTGGTCACGACGTTCGCAATCGAGGAGCCAGACACTAGGCCAGACAGACCGGAGGCCACCACGGCGGCTTTGGCCGGGCCACCACGCATGTGACCTAACAAGGAAAACGCTACTTTGATGAAGTAGGCGCCAGCACCTGCGCGCTCAAGCATGGCCCCAAACAAAACAAACAGGAACACGAACGAGGTAGAGACGCCCAGGGCAACCCCAAACACCCCTTCTGTCGTCAGCCACAAGTGTGACATGGCTTTGTTCAGGCTGGCCCCTTTGTGGGCGATCACATCGGGCATATACGGGCCGCCGAAGGTGTACAGCAGGAAGACGGCGGCGACGATCATCAGCGGTGGACCGAGCGCACGTCGGGTGGCCTCAAGCAGCAGCAACATACCAATCACTGAAACGACAATGTCCAGTGTGGTAGGGGCCCCAGAGCGCCCAGCCAGCTCCGCATAGAACAGGTAAATATAGGCCGCCGAGAAGCTGCCAGCCAGCGCCAGCACCCAGTCGATCAGAGGGATATGATCACGGGAAGAGTGCTTCAACGCCGGATAGGCGGTGAACGCTAGAAAGATGGCGAAGGTCAAATGAATAGAGCGAGCCTGGGTGTCATTGAGGACACCAAAGTCAAAAATGAACGGTAGAGGTGAAGCGTACCAAAGCTGGAAGAGTGACCAGCACAGCGGTACAAACCACAAGATGCGGCCCGGAATGCCACTTGGATTACGGGCTCCGGTATCGGACTGAGCCACCATGTCTTGCACATCTTGCGACGAATGATTTGTCTGCGTCATGTACTTTATCCTTATTATAAACGGTCCTGCCTGTCAGTGTTTGGACCACGACTTTGCCACTACTCAGTGTAGTGGATTGAGAGCAAGTTGTTTTCTCAGGTTGTACGAAAGGTGGTTTTCCAAAGGAAGAAAACCAAAGGTATGAGGATGGTAGGGAGGCCTGGCGACCTCCCCGTCTGCAGGGCTGAATTACTTCAGCAAACCCACTTCTTTGTAGTATTTTTCCGCACCCGGATGCAGAGGGATAGACAGACCGGCTTTCACCATGTCTTCTTTTTTCAGGTTGGCGAATGCCGGGTGAAGACGTTTGAAGGTATCAAAGTTTTCGAATACCGCTTTCGCCACATTGTAAGCCACGTCGTCGGACACGTCAGTGGATGTCACCATAGTGGCGGCAACACCAAAGCTCTTCACGTCTTTATCTGTGCCACGATACATGCCGGCAGGAACCGTGCTGTAAGCGTAGTATGGGTTGTCTGCGACGATCTTGTCGATCTGTGAGCCTGTCGCAGGTACCAGTTTCGCGTCACAAGATGTGGTGGCCTCTTTAATCGAACCGTTCGGGTGACCAACCATATAGATAAATGCGTCGATTTTGTTGTCGCACAGGGCTTGCGAGCGCTCAGAACCTTTCAGCTCTGACGCCAGTTTGAAACTGTCGTTGGTCCAGCCCATGGCTTCCATCACCACACCCATTGTCGCGCGGTCACCTGAGCCTGGGTTACCGATGTTGACACGTTTGCCAGCCAGATCGGTCACATTCTCGATGCCTGAGTCTGCACGAGCGATGATGTTAAAAGGTTCGGTGTGCAGAGAGAACATCGCGCGAAGTTTTTTGTATGGGCCTTGCTCGGCAAACTTACTGGTGCCGTTGTAGCCGTGGTATTGCCAATCTGACTGAACGATACCGAAATCCAGCTCGCCGGCGCGAATGGTATTGACGTTGTAGATCGAACCGCCGGTTGACTCTACCGAACAACGGATGTTGTGATCCTTACGGCCTTTGTTCACCAGCTTACAGATCGCCCCACCAGTCGGGTAGTAAACGCCGGTGACGGAACCGGTACCAATCGTGATGAATTCCTGAGCGTTAACCGCGCCTGCACCCATTACTGCGGCTGCAATCGCACCGACCTTAATCAAATTTTTAAATGCCATGAATTTCCCTTCCTTTATTTATTATTAACCCACCGCAAGTGTAGTCGCTGGGGGAGTTTCCCATACTGGAAACGGCATCTTTTTCAAATCCGCGAGTTGAAAAAGTGCCTGAATAATAGCAAAAAATTGGCAGATAATTACAAGGATGTTAAGAAATATAGAGAATTGGGCTAAAATGTAAGCAGATTTGCATGGCGAAAATATGGGCTAATTCTCTTATTAATCATAAGTTTATGATTAACTAACCAGCAAGCCTTTGATTTTTAAAGATGTGATATAAGTCACGCGTTAAAAAATTGGCGTGACTTATATGAAAGAGCGGAAAGTGGAATTTATCCAGTGTATTCAAACAGTTCACATACGGACTGAAACAGTTGCTCTGTGGTGACGTTCAGGGTCGGGGTAATGAAAATAGTGTCATCACCCGCGACGACACCCAGAATGCCTTCCGACTTGCCGAGTGAATCCAGCAGACGGGCAATCAACTGCGCCGCACCCGGGCCAGTGTGAATGACCACCAGGGCTTGGTTATGGTCGACATCCAGTACCAGTTCACGTAGCGAGCTGGAGACCGTCGGAACGCCTAATTCGGCTGGCAGACAGTAAACCATCTCCATTTTGGCATTGCGCGTACGTACTGCACCAAATTTGGTCAACATACGTGAGACTTTGGACTGGTTGATGTTCTCAAAGCCTTCGTGCTTGAGCGCTTCAACAATGTCGCCCTGAGAGCCAAAGCGCTCTTCTTTCAACAGCGCTTTAAACGCGCGGACCAAATTATCTTGTTTCTCTGAATTACGCATAGTTCTTCTTCTGCTTCGGAAAATCAGCTGGTGCATATTTTCGCATAGTCATGCACTCGGCGCCAAATCCTGGTGCAAAACTGTCTAACACATCACTGTAAACTTTCACCACTTTGCTGAGAATTATCGATGTAACTCTTTGTCATTAAGGTAGTTAATATGATAATCACCGCTGTCGGTGTCGCATGAAAAAGTGGAGTTGCGCAAAGTCGCAAAGCTGACGTTAATTGATTGTAATCAACTTGTGATTGCTATAGGTTGAGTGCAGCTGTTTATATAGAATGCCCTACAAGAATGTAATAAGAGATCTACTCTCAAGGAGAACTACAATGAAAGTAGCTGTTATTGGTGCCGCTGGTGGCATCGGTCAAGCCCTAGCCCTTCTTCTTAAAAACCGCCTTCCTGCGGGTTCTGATTTAGCCCTGTACGACATTGCTCCGGTTACGCCAGGTGTGGCGGCCGACCTGAGTCATATCCCAACGCCTGTATCGATCAAAGGTTACGCAGGTGAAGATCCAACGCCAGCACTGGAAGGTGCAGACGTGGTCCTGATTTCTGCAGGTGTTGCGCGTAAGCCGGGTATGGATCGTGCGGATCTGTTTAATGTGAATGCCGGTATCGTAAAATCACTGGCGGAAAAGATCGCGGTAGTATGCCCAACGGCGTGTATCGGTATCATCACGAACCCAGTCAACACCACAGTGCCAATCGCAGCTGAAGTGCTGAAAAAAGCAGGTGTATACGACAAGCGTAAACTGTTTGGTGTGACAACGCTGGACGTGATCCGCTCGGAAACGTTCGTCGCTGAACTGAAAGACAAAGATCCAGGCGAGATCCGCGTGCCTGTGATCGGCGGCCACTCGGGCGTGACAATTCTGCCTTTGTTGTCTCAGGTAGAAGGCGTTGAATTTACCGCAGAAGAGATCGATGCTCTGACCAAACGTATCCAGAATGCGGGTACCGAAGTGGTGGAAGCGAAAGCGGGCGGCGGCTCGGCAACTCTGTCTATGGGTCAGGCGGCGTGTCGTTTTGGCCTGTCTCTGGTGAAAGCACTTCAGGGTGAACCTGGAGTGGTGGAATGTGCTTATGTTGAAGGTGACGGTCAACACGCGCCGTTCTTTGCACAGCCAGTGAAACTGGGTAAAGACGGGGTGGATGAAATCCTAAGTTATGGCGCCCTGAGCCAGTATGAGCAAGCTGCGCTGGAAGGTATGTTGACAACGCTGCAAGGCGATATCGAGACCGGTGTTGAGTTTGTTAAATAAGCCAGTCTAACCGTGTGTTGCAAGCCGATCCTGTGGATCGGCTTTTTTGATCCTGATGATCGTGTATGGCGTAAACTTAAAGGGAACCCCAAGTCATGCGTTGCGGGAGGGAGAGATGGACATAGCGCAAATTAGAAAAGGCATGGTGGTGGAGTGTTCACAAGGTGTGGGGACCGTACTGGTGGTCGACCGTGAAACTCAATCGGTGTTGCTGGAAAAACAGGACACTCATGAGCAACTGGCCGTGGATGCCGGAGAGATCGAATTTAACCCACAACTGCACACTGGCTGCGAACGCTATTACTGAGCCACAGATACCATAAAGGGGAGCCTGGCTCCCCTTTACTCTGGATGTCGTACCGCTGAGTTACTTGCTGCGGTTGACCGACAAATGAGCCAGAGCGATCAACGCTTGTTTGTATTCTGAGTCGGGCAGTACCGCCAGTTCGGCAATCGCTTTATCCGCTTCTTGCAGCGCTTTTTGCGTGGTGTACTCCAGAGAACCGGCCTGGTCCATAACCGCCAGAATGTCGTTCAGTCGTTCCATTCCGTTAGCTTTCTCTATCGCTTCCCGAATCATGGTGGCTTGCTCGGCGTTACCATGACGCATGGCGTGCAGCAGTGGCAGTGTCGGTTTTCCTTCTGCGAGGTCATCGCCGACGTTTTTGCCCATTTCTTCGCCGTCAGAGCTGTAATCCATCACGTCATCAATCAACTGGAATGCAGTGCCCAGGTACTTGCCATAGTTCTGCAGAGCCAGTTCGATCTCTTGCGATGAATCGGTCAGAATGGCACCAATTTGGGTGGCGGCTTCGAACAGACGAGCGGTTTTTGAGTAGATGACCTGCATGTAACTCTCTTCGGTGGTGTCCGGATCGTTGCAGTTCATCAGTTGCTGCACTTCACCTTCGGCGATCACGTTCACCGCATCACTCATCAGTTTGAGGATCTTCATGGATCCCAGTTCCGTCATCATCTGGAACGAACGGGTGTAGATAAAATCCCCGACCAGTACGCTGGCTGCATTGCCAAACGCCGCATTGGCGGTCGCTTTGCCCCGGCGCATATCGGACTCGTCCACCACGTCATCGTGCAAGAGTGTCGCCGTGTGGATGAATTCAATGAAGGCCGCTGCCATGGTATGGCCGTTGCCCTGATAACCCAGTGCGCGAGCGGACAAGACCGCCAAAAGGGGACGCAGACGCTTACCTCCCCCACTAACGATATAAAAACCGAGCTGATTGATTAGAGAAACGTCAGAGTTAAGTTGGGCTTGAATTGTTTCATTCACTTTTGCCATGTCGTCGGCAGTAAGCGCTTGGATAGCTTTAAAATCCATTGTAAATCCGGCTGAGGTTAGAACCCATAAGGTCTTTTATCTACTTTAATTCTTGAATAATACACTAAAAAACGTTGATAAATACATTGCTTAAAGG
>NZ_WXWP01000378.1:0-9947 GCF_009904765.1 Vibrio sp. V39_P1S14PM300 | reverse complement strand
GTGGACAAGGTTATGAGTAAGATAGCGAAACAAGACGTTGCGCGTCTTATCGAGTTAGTCGGCGGAGGCGAAAACATTGCCAGTGTCAGCCACTGCCTGACTCGCTTGCGATTTGTACTGAACGATACCGACAAAGCGGATAAACAAGGACTGGAAACGCTGAGCCTGGTGAAAGGCTGCTTCACTAACGCGGGTCAGTTTCAGGTTGTGATCGGCACCAATGTGGATGAAGTGTACGCGATTCTGATTGAGCTGACCGGACAGAAAGCGGCGTCGAAAGATGACGCCAAACTGGCTGCGCGGCAGAACATGAACGTCATTGAGCGGGGTATCTCTCACCTGGCGGAGATCTTTGTTCCGCTGCTGCCGGCGATCATCACGGGTGGTTTGATCCTGGGTTTTCGTAACGTCATCGGTGACATCAAAATGTTCGATGGCCAGACGCTGACCGAGATCAGTCAGTTCTGGGCTACAGTGCACTCCTTCTTATGGTTGATTGGTGAAGCGATCTTCTTCTTCCTGCCGGTTGGCGTGTGTTGGTCGACGGTGAGAAAACTGGGCGGTACGCCGATTCTGGGTATTACGCTCGGGGTGACGTTGGTGTCGCCACAATTAATGAACGCGTACCTGATCGGTAAACAAATGCCGGAGGTGTGGGATTTCGGCTTGTTCGCCATCGAGAAAGTCGGCTATCAGGCTCAGGTGATTCCGGCCATGTTGGCGGGGATAGCGCTGGCCTTTATAGAAACCAATCTCAAGCGCATCGTACCGTCCTACCTTTACCTGGTGGTGGTGCCTTTTGTGTCCATCATTATTTCTGTGGTGTTGGCGCACGCACTGATTGGCCCGTTCGGTCGTCTGTTGGGTGACGGCGTGGCGTTTGCTGCCAAAGCGGCCATGACCGGTGACTTTGCCATTATCGGCTCAACCGTGTTTGGCTTTTTATACGCCCCGTTGGTGATCACAGGAATTCACCACACCACCAACGCCGTTGACTTGCAATTGATGCAGGATCTCGGCGGAACACCTATCTGGCCTTTGATTGCGTTGTCAAACATTGCGCAAGCATCGGCAGTGGTCGGCATTATTCTGATCAGCAAAAAGCATGGGGAACGTGATATTTCGGTGCCGGCTGCCATTTCAGCCTATCTGGGGGTGACGGAGCCTGCGATGTACGGGATTAACCTCAAATACAAGTTTCCGATGCTGTGTGCGATGATCGGCAGTGCGTTGGCCGCCGCCATCTGTGGCAGCGCGGGGGTGATGGCGAATGGTATCGGCGTTGGTGGTTTGCCGGGTATTCTTTCTATCCAGCCGCAGTTCTGGGGCATCTTCCTGCTTGCGATGGGCGTTGCTATTGTGGTGCCGATTGTATTGACACTGGTGTTCTATAAACGAGCGCAAGCCAAAGGCGAGCTGGAAACAGCCAGTGCCTAAGTGAGTTTTTGGAGTGGCCCGTTGGCCACTCCATTGTTTTTTTGATTTCAGGTAAGTGAGAACACGTAGATGACGTTGACCAACCCCCAAACCGACTGGTGGAAAACTGCCACGGTTTACCAGATCTATCCCAAGAGTTTTTGTGACAGTGGTCATAAAGGCACCGGAGACATACAGGGCATCATTTCCAAGCTGGACTATCTAAAAATGCTCGGCATTGACGCCATTTGGTTGACCCCGGTCTATCAGTCGCCCATGGTCGATAATGGCTACGACATCTCGGACTACTACGCCATTAACCCGGAATTTGGCACCATGGCCGATTTTGACCAGTTGCTGCAAGAAGCGCATCAGCGTGGCATTCGCCTTATTATGGACATTGTGGTTAACCACACCTCAACCGCACATCACTGGTTTCAGTCCGCACTGGGAGACAAGAACAGTCCGCACCGTGACTATTACGTGTGGAAAGATCCGGTGAATGGCGGAGTACCCAACAACTGGCAATCTAAATTCGGCGGCAGTGCCTGGGCGCTGGACGAGCAAACCGAGCAATACTATCTGCATTTGTTTGCAAACGAGCAGGCCGATCTCAACTGGGAGAATCCAGTGGTGCGCCGGGAAGTGAAAGACATCATCAGCTTTTGGGCCGAAAAAGGCGTCGACGGTTTCCGTTTGGATGTGATCAATCTGATCTCTAAGCAACAGGATTTTCCTAATGACGACCAGGGGGACGGACGGCGCTTCTACACCGATGGCCCGCGCGTGCATGAATACTTGCAGGAAATCAGTGAAGCGGTATTCCAGAAGTACGGCAGTGTCACGGTGGGAGAGATGTCCTCCACCACCTTGGAGCATTGCCAGCGTTACTCCTCTCTGGATGGCAAAGAGTTATCCATGGTATTCAACTTCCATCACCTGAAAGTCGATTATCCAAACGGTGAAAAATGGACACAGGCGCCGTTCGACTTTCTCCAGTTGAAACAGATTTTCAATCACTGGCAGAGTGGGCTGAACGGGAAGGGGTGGGGTGCGCTGTTCTGGTGTAACCACGACCAACCTCGTGTGGTCAGTCGCTTGGGAAATGATGGCCGATACCGGGTCGAGTCGGCCAAGATGTTGGCGGCGTCTGTTCACATGATGCAAGGGACGCCGTACGTCTATCAGGGCGAGGAGATCGGCATGACCAACCCGGGCTATGAACGTATCGAACAATACCGCGATGTTGAGAGTACCAATATGTATGACATTATGGTCAACCAGCACGGCGTGCCTCACGCCAAGATGATGGCCATTCTGGCGCAGAAATCACGTGACAATTCGCGTACCCCGATGCAATGGCATGCCGGAGATTATGCGGGCTTCTCACAGGTTGCGCCATGGTTGGATGTGGCGAGCAATTATCAGCACATCAATGCAGAGCAAGCCGTCCAGGACCCCAACTCGGTGTTCTATTTTTATCAGCGGTTGATTGAGCTGCGTAAACGGGTCGCGGTGATCACCGATGGCGATTACACCGATTTGCTTCCAGAACATCCGGCGATCTTTGCCTACCGGCGCTGTAACTCGCAGCAGACTCTGATCTGTTTGAACAACTATTATGCGGAAGAAACCGAATGCGTGCTACCGGAGGGGAGCGATGCGTCGTCTGCCCGTTATCTGCTGGGTAATTATGCCGACCTAGAGGCGCAAACCGTCCATGCACACCAAGTGTTGCGTCCTTATGAGACGCGAGTGATCCTGATTGAGTCACCCCTATAGGATTCAGTCATGTTCAGCCCCGCTTGCGGGGCTTTTTTATGGCGATGATGGGTGGTTTGAATGCATATGAGCAGAAATGAAAAAAGCCAGCTCTATGAGCTGGCTTTTCAATATGGTGGAGGGGGACGGATTCGAACCATCGAAGGCAGTGCCGGCAGATTTACAGTCTGCTCCCTTTGGCCACTCGGGAACCCCTCCAGGGTATTTTTATACTTAACTGACGTTTTCCCAACGCATCAATCAAGTGTTTCTCTTGCGAGAAGAATATGGTGGAGGGGGACGGATTCGAACCATCGAAGGCAGTGCCGGCAGATTTACAGTCTGCTCCCTTTGGCCACTCGGGAACCCCTCCAGGGTATTTTTATACTTAAGCGACGTTTTCCCAACGCATCTCTCAAGTGCGGAGCGCATCATAGCAAACTCGCCCAAGCTGTAAAGAGTTTTCTTATGTTTTTGAATTGAATGCTGTCTTTTTGGGCAAAGATGACAGTTATTACCCATTTGATGCTGATAATCCCGAGAAAGTGACACTCATAACACTTTCTTTTCTCAGATTTACATTCCTTGACGTTCAAATACACTTCGAGTGATTACAATAGATCTCAGTGATAGTTACAGAAGCAAATGTATGAACAACAAAACAATTATTGGGGCTCTGCTGCTGGCAATGTCATTCAGTGCTCCTTCTGTCTCTGCAAACGGACTGGGGGGCTCGCCGGCCGTCACGGTGACTACCGAGCTGGTTCAGACCCATAAAGTTTCTCAATCTCTTTCTCTGGTGGGCAAGCTCGAAGCCGAAGAGTCGGTCATGATTTCGTCAGAGGTGTCTGGCAAGGTGGACAAAATTGCCGTGAGCGCCAATCAGGAAGTGACGAAAGACCAGCTACTGATTCGCCTTGATGACGATAAAGCCAAAGCGGCGCTGACTGAAGCCGAAGCTTATCTGAAAGATGAGCAGCGCAAATTGCGTGAATTTGAACGTCTGGTGAAGCGCAACGCGATCACACAGACGGAAATTGATGCTCAAAAGTCGAGCGTCACAATCGCGCAGGCGCGGCTGGATGCCGCAAAAGCCAATTTGAAAGACATGCACATCAGTGCGCCATTTGACGGTACGGTGGGGTTTATTGACTTCAGCCGTGGTCGATTGGTCAGTGCCGGTGATGATTTACTGACCTTGGATGATCTTTCTGTGATGCAACTGGACTTGCAGATCCCAGAGCGTTATCTGGCGATGATCAGCAAAGGCATGCTCGTCAGAGCCAAGACCGCCGCTTGGGGCGAACGGACATTTGAAGGGGAAGTGGTGGGCGTTGATTCACGCATCAACCGTGAAACGCTCAATCTGCGTGTGCGAATCCATTTTGATAACAGCGAGCGCCGCCTTAAGCCCGGCATGCTGATGTCGGCGAGCATGGCGTTTCCGGCGATCGAAGCGCCGATCATTCCGGTTCAGGCGTTGGAGTATTCCGGCACCAAACGTTACGTCTATGTGATTGGCGACGATAGCAAAGCGGTCCGTACCGAAGTTTTCCTTGGTGCTCGGATTGACAATCAGGTGGTGATTGAAAAGGGATTGGCCATCGGTCAGAAGATTGTAGTACAGGGCATCGTTAATATGCGTGACGGGGTGACTGTCAGTGAACTGGGTAGCGATGGCAAACCTAAGCAGAAGGATAACGGCTGATGTGGTTATCGGATGTCTCTGTTAAGCGCCCGGTAGCGGCGGTGGTTCTGAGTCTGTTGCTGTGTGTGTTCGGTATCGTGTCGTTCAATAAACTGGCGGTACGGGAAATGCCGGACATTGAAAGTCCGGTGGTGTCCATTTCAACGCGCTATGAAGGCGCATCGGCCACCATCATCGAAAGCCAGATCACTTCAGTACTGGAAGACCAGCTGTCCGGGATCAGCGGAATTGATGAAATCACCTCAGTGACTCGCAACAGCATGTCGCGCATCACCATCACTTTTGAGCTCGGCTATGACCTCAACACAGGTGTCAGTGATGTACGTGACGCGGTGGCGCGCGCGCAACGTGCACTGCCGGATGAAGCCGATGACCCTCTGGTGTTTAAAAATAACGGCTCCGGTGAAGCGTCGCTCTACATCAACCTCAGTTCTTCCGAGATGGACCGCACCCAATTGACCGATTATGTCGAACGGGTGCTGATTGACCGATTCAGCCTGATCTCCGGGGTCAGTTCGGTGGATGTGTCCGGGGGACTCTACAAAGTCATGTATGTGCGCCTAAAACCCGAGTTGATGGCCGGACGCGGCGTAACCACGTCAGACATCACATCGGCGCTGCGCAACGAAAATATTGAAAGCCCGGGGGGCGAAGTGCGCAACGATTCGATCGTGATGTCTGTGCGCACCGCCCGGGCCTACACTCAACCGGAAGACTTTGACTATCTGGTGGTCAAGCGTGCCAGCGATGGCAGTCCGGTCTATCTGAAAGACGTGGCCGATGTGTTTATCGGTGCTGAGAACGAAAACTCGACGTTTAAAAGCGATGGCGTGGTGAACGTCAGCATGGGGATCGTTCCACAATCTGATGCCAACCCGCTAGAAGTGGCAGACCGAGTTCATCAGGAAGTCGATAAAGTGCAGAAGTTCCTGCCGGAAGGCACGCGCTTAGCGATCGATTACGACTCTACTGTGTTTATTGAGCGCTCGATCGCGGAAGTCTACAGTACGCTGTTTATCACTGGCGGCCTGGTGATTCTGGTGCTGTACATTTTTATCGGTCAGGCGCGGGCAACGCTGATCCCAGCGGTGACCGTACCAGTGTCACTGATTTCAGCCTTCATGGCGGCGTACTACTTTGGTTTTTCGATTAACCTCATTACCTTGATGGCGCTGATCCTGTCGATAGGCTTGGTGGTGGACGACGCCATCGTGGTGGTCGAGAACATTTATCACCATATTGAGCGGGGCGAAAAGCCGCTGCTGGCCGCGTATAAAGGTACGCGTGAAGTGGGGTTTGCGGTGGTTGCTACCACACTGGTGCTGGTGATGGTGTTCCTGCCGATCTCCTTTATGGATGGCATGGTTGGCTTGCTGTTCACCGAGTTTTCCGTCTTGCTGGCCATGGCGGTGATTTTTTCCTCATTGATCGCGCTGACCCTGACCCCGGTGCTGGGAAGTAAAATTCTTCAGGCCAACGTGAAACCGAACCGTTTCAACCAGGTGGTCGATCGCCTGTTTGCTCGTCTGGAGTCTGGCTATCGCTCACTACTGAAACGCGCCCTGCAATGGAAATGGGCGGCACCAGTTGTGATCCTGGCCTGTATTGGCGGAAGCTATCTGTTGATGGATCGGGTGCCGGCTCAGCTCACTCCGTCGGAAGATCGTGGAGTGGTGTTTGCTTTCGTCCGCGGCGCCGATGCGACCAGTTATAACCGGATGTCGGCCAATATGGACTTGGTAGAAGAACGTCTGATGCCACTGCTGGGGCAAGGGTTTCTTAAGTCGTTCAGCATTCAGTCACCAGCGTTTGGCGGAAATGCGGGCGATCAGACCGGCTTTGTGATCATGATACTGGAGGATTGGAACGACCGGACGGTGACGGCGCAGCAGGCGCTCGGGCAGGTGCGAAAAGCGCTGGCGGGTATTCCGGACGTTCGGGTGTTTCCGTTTATGCCGGGATTTCGCGGCGGCTCTAGTGAGCCAGTGCAATTTGTGCTCGGTGGTTCGGATTACGCTGAGCTGAAAAAATGGGCTGAAATCATTGAACTGGAAGCGGAAAATTCGCCTTTCATGGAAGGGGCGGACATAGATTATTCAGAGAAGACACCGGAGCTGGTGGTGAGCGTCGATCGCCAACGCGCAGCAGAGCTTGGTATCAGTGTGGCGGATATTTCGGATACCCTGGAAATCATGTTGGGCGGCAAAAGTGAAACCACTTATGTTGAGCGGGGGGAAGAGTATGATGTGTACCTGCGCGGCGATGAGAACAGCTTTAACAACGCGGCGGATCTGAGTCAGATCTACATGCGCACCGCATCCGGCGATCTGGTTACGTTGGATACGGTGACCAAAATTGAAGAGGTGGCGTCGTCGATCAAGTTGTCGCATTACAATAAGCAGAAAGCGATTACCGTGACCGCCAACCTGTCCAACGGTTACACGCTGGGTCAGGCGTTGGATTTCCTCGACGCGAAAGCCATCGAAATGCTGCCGAGCGATATCTCGGTGAGCTACTCCGGTGAATCCAAGGACTTTAGAGAGAACCAGTCGAGTGTCGCGGTGGTGTTTGCACTGGCGTTGCTGGTGGCGTACCTGGTACTGGCGGCTCAGTTTGAGAGCTTTATCAACCCGCTGGTGGTGATGTTCACGGTGCCAATGGGGGTGTTTGGTGGGTTCCTTGGCCTATTTGTCATGGGGCAGGGGATGAACATCTACAGTCAGATCGGTATGATCATGCTGATCGGGATGGTGACCAAAAACGGTATCCTGATCGTGGAGTTTGCTAACCAGTTACGTGACCGGGGTATCGAGTTCGAAAAAGCCATCATTGATGCGGCGTCACGCCGTCTGCGTCCGATTTTGATGACCGCTTTTACCACTCTGGCTGGCTCGGTCCCGTTGATCTTATCCAGTGGGGCCGGTTATGAAAGCCGGGTAGCGGTGGGTACGGTGATCTTCTTCGGAATGGGATTTGCCACTCTGGTAACGCTATTTGTGATTCCGTCGATGTACCGTTTGATTTCGGCCTCAACACAAGCGCCAGGCCATGTGGAAGCTGAGCTGAATAAAGAGCTGAGTCACGATGTGAAAACCCGCAGCATTCATTAAGCGGGATGTGAACAGGGCGCCAGTTGGTGCCCTGTTTTATTTTCCTGAATTAACTGTAAGTGACGCTATAGCGGGTCGGTTTGTGGTTCATGGCCAACACCAGATTGAGTGCAATGGCGCCCAGAATAGACAAACCAATTGTCTCTGGCGTGACGAAGAAGCAGGAGGCGATCAGGATCATCGCGTCGATCACCATCTGGCTTTTGCCGACCGAAACACCGAACTTATCTTGTATAAACAGGCACAGGACGTTAAAACCACCAAGACTGGAGCGGTGGCGAAACAAGATCAGCATGCCCAGCCCCATCAGTAGACCACCGGCAATGGCGCAGTAGAGCTCGTTAATCCGCTCAAGCGAAATCACCAGATACAGATGATCGGCAAAAATCGATACCAACGCGCCTGACATCGCACTGTTGATCGCAAAACGGGCGCCGAAACGTTTCCAGGCCAGCAGGTAAAACGGGCTGTTGGCGAGAAAATACAGAGTGCCGAATGTCCAAGGAACAAATTGACTGACAAGCAGTGCCAGCCCCGTCGTGCCGCCTGTTAGCAGCTGAGCTTGTTGGAGAAAAAAGACCCCCTGAGCCACCAAAAAGGTACCAGTCAGGATGGCTATCCAGTCTTCTTTGCGGGAATGTTTTTCCATTAATTTATATACGACCTTATCAACAGAGGCGAGCATACTATTGAAAAGAGTGCGTTTTCGGTAGTTGGTAGGTAATAAAACAGGCTAGGCAATGTAATTGTCACTTTACAGAGTGTAAAGGGCAAAATTGACACGTGAGTATCTGCTTATGCAATGACGGCTGAAAGCGATTAAACCTGAGGTAGGCGATGATGAATAGGGATTTTCCGGACAAGAAGGCTTTGCCTAGTATCACAAAGCCTTTTTCGGTGTTTTCTTTGCGCGGTTTAGTGCGTTTCGAGTTTGCTCAGTTGGACTTTTGTTTCGTTGATTGGTTCTTGTTGTGCCTGTTGATGTTCGGTTTGCTCTATTAATCCCAAACTCGGGTTAAACCAACGTTCCGCGGTTGCAGAGAATTCCATGGAGTCCATATCGTCGCAATTGAGATAATAGCTGTTCTGCTCGGTCATAAACGCCGCTTCAATGACCTTACCCGACACCGTAAAAGTTTTTCGTGCCCCGGTCTCACCGATTTGCTGCTGCCAGGTCACCAGGCAAGATGTCGTCATTGGCAGGTTTTGCACCCACTCGTGCTGGTCAAAGTCTCCGAGTAAGTGTTGTACTGCCTGAGCCGTTAATCTGGTTTGCAGAGTCAGTGTTTCTTCGCTGATATCGATGTTGGGGTCATTCTCTCTGACGTCTGTACCACTCAAGCGAAACAGCGGGCTGGCGTACATCAGGCGTGGCGTGAAACGTGGATCAAGCTGGTAAGCTTCGCTGACCTCATGCAGCGCCCCATCGATGCCGGCAAAGTACAGGGTATCGTCTTCTTCACCGGTACTGAGTTGTTCCTCTGAGTAGTAAAACTGCTCGACACCATAATTGACCAGATCATGAATTTGCTGGTTTAATTCGTCACTAGCGGGAATCAGGCTCAGCGTAGTTAACAACTGCTCAGCCGTCATTGCCTGAAAGCGCAGTCTCATCTCACCTTCTGCTTGTCCATCCACGGTAAACGTATAACTTAATTGAGTCGAGGGTGAAGGGGAGAAGGTGGCATTATGAATCGGGTAATCGACTTTGGGCTGCGGCTGTTTGTCCGGAATGGATGTACCAGAAGATGATCCTCCGCCACAGCCCGTAAGGGCAAGAGTGATGGCGGTGAGTAATGTCGTTTTGTTTAGCATAATGTGCATTCCTTATTAATTCGGCCCAGTAAGTCGGGCCTTATGTGAATGCACTCATGCTAAGTATTGCCCCTGATAAAGGGCAAAAAACAAAAGCTAACAGGGAATAATAAAAGCTTAATTTTATATTTATCCCT
>NZ_WXWP01000315.1:0-10150 GCF_009904765.1 Vibrio sp. V39_P1S14PM300 | reverse complement strand
TAATCTTTTTGTAACTCATTTGTTAACAGATTTGTCTGCAAATCTTTCATAGCGTGACGATGGACACAAAATGCTAAATTTTTGTTAATTTGCAGATGTCTTAATTAGAAAACAACGATTAATGATGTTTTTCATAGTAATTTTTTATGCATATGAGTGAATTAACCAGCACAAACTGTCCAGATAACTCATTAATTTTGTGCTGATTAAATTCAGATAGGTAGCATGATTGGCTAAAAAATGACCAATTCTATTCAAGAGGCGTAGCGGAACAGATCCAGATCGCAGAATCCGGGGCGGGACCCCTTGTCGCCGGTGAGCACATCGGCCAGCAGATCAGCAGAGCCACATGCCATGGTCCAGCCCAGCGTGCCATGACCGGTATTGGTGTATAAGTTTTCAAGCGGTGTGCGGCCAATGATGGGTGTGCCATCCGGCGTCATCGGGCGGAATCCGCTCCAGAATTCTGCCTGACTGAGATCGCCGCCTTGTGGAAACAGATCCTGCACCACCATAGCGATGGTGTCTTTGCGTTTTTGAGGCAGAGAAGGATCAAATCCGGCTAATTCAGCGGTGCCTGCCACCCGAATACGATCATCAAAGCGGGTCATGGCCACTTTATAAGTCTCGTCCATCACGGTAGAGCGTGGTGCCAGATCTGGGTTCGTCAGTGGCAGCGTGAGTGAGTAGCCCTTGACCGGATAAACGGGGAGGCGGATGCCTAGCGGTCTCAGCAGCGGAGTCGAGTAACTGCCGAGAGCGACGACAAAGGCGTCGGCTTCTAGTGTGCCTTGCTTGGTGGCAACGGCCGTGATCCGGTTGTGCTCACGTTCCAGTGATTCAATTTGGGTGTCGAACAGAAATGTGACGCCATGCTGGCGCGCCAGCTCGGTAAGTTGCTGGCAGAACAGGTAACAGTCACCAGTTTCATCATCCGGCAGATAGAGACCGCCCGTGAGTTTTTCCTGTACAGGCGATAACCCTGGCTCCTGACGCAGACAACCGTCGACGTCCAGCAATTCATAGCGGGTGCCGGATTGCTCCAGCAAGCGTATGTCTTTTTCGATGGCTGCTAACTGTTTTTCAGTACGAAAGACTTGCAGAGTGCCTTGCTCACGCCCCTGAAATTCAAGTTGATGGGTATGCTTCAACTGAGTAAGGCAAGCGCGGCTGTGATTGGCGATGGCCAGCATGCGCGCCTTATTGATTTGATAACGATCAAGTTGGCAGTTGGCCAACATACGTGACATCCAGGTGAGCTTTTCAGCATTCATCCTGGGGGCAATTTTGAGTGGTGCGTGGCGCTGAAACAACCAGCGCATGGCTTTTTGCGGAATACCGGGGGCTGCCCAGGGAGAAGAGTAGCCATAAGAAATCTGCCCGGCGTTCGCAAAGCTGGTTTCTTCACCGCTGCGGGGCTGACGATCCACCACTGTCACCTGACAGCCTTTCTGACTCAGATACCAGGCGGTTGTGACGCCAACGACGCCACTGCCTAAAACCACGACTTTCATGGGCAATCTCCGAAATTGTTAATTGGCGCAATCATGTGTGGTTTACACTTTAGTAACAATCGATAAAAATTAGCGGTAGTGTTTAAAATTTCTAAACGCAGGATGGCAGGTGAAAGGAAGTTTAGCCAACGGACTGGCCACGTTTCAGGTTGTGGCCCGATACTCGACATTAACGCAGGCCGCTAAGGCGCTACACCTGACGATCGGAGCCGTCAGTCAACAACTGTTGCAACTTGAACTGCTGTTAGGGTTTAAGGTTTTTATACGCCATTCTCGTGGTATCCGCTTAACGGCGGAAGGTAAGCAGCTGGCCGCCGCCGTGACGCTGCACTACAGTGAGCTGGAGCGGGTGATTGACAAACTGCGTCAACCCGAGCAGGCATTTGCCGAAATCCGTTTAAAGCTCACGCCATCCTTCGCTTTCAAGTGGCTGGTGCCGCGTCTGGAAAGTTTCCATCGCCAGTTTCCACACATTCCGGTGCTAACCTTTGCGGAAGGCGCATTGGTTGACAGTGATAACCGTGATTACGACCTCGCCATTGACTATGGCCCGTTTCCTTATCATCGAGCCGGATCGGAATTGCTGTTTGAAGAATACCTGCTGCCGGTTATGAGCCCGGCGTACGCTAAGCGACACCCTGAACTGGCCTGTTCTCATGCCGCCTGGCAAGCGGTGACCCTACTGCATGATGCCATGCCATGGCAAAGTGCACCTAGGGATTACGAATGGCTCTATTGGGCCAGTCAGCAGAGAATGGATATCGAAACCAACCGGGGGCACTTTTTCAATCGAACGGATATGGCGATGTCGGCAGCTGAAGCGGGGGTTGGGGTGGCAATGGCACGCACAGCCCTGATTGGTGATGAATTAGACGCTGGACGCCTGGTTTCACCATTTCAACCGTTGGCGGCCAATGCCGGCTATTTCCTGTTGACGCGTGAAAGTAACGACAGCACTGAAACCTTCACCCAATGGTTGCGTGCTCTGTGTCAGCAGCGCGGCCAGTAAGTTTTAAGCCGAATCACAGCAACAAAGCCTTTATATTCGTAGGGCCTTGCTTGCATTGTTGTTGTCATAATGTGATCTAATGCACAGCATGACAGTTAAAAACCTGTCGAGTTGGATCTGACGACGCTGGGTAGGCAGAGTAAACCCGAACTTACCGCGAAAAACACCATACTATGAATACATCCGCTTCCCGCTCGCGCCTGTTGATGATGATCGCTGCGATCATCGCTGTTCTTTTTACCTTGTTTCCCGAAGTCAGTGTTTACCGTCTGGCCGACCTGACCCAGTGGGTGATAACCCGTCTTGATGATGAAGTGATTGTGCTATCCACGTTGGCTTTTGTTGCCTGTATGGCGATCTGTTGCTCACCGCTTGGAAAAGTACGGCTCGGAGACGGTGAGCCGGAATTTGGTTTCTGGCCATGGGTGATTATGCTTTTTACTACTGGCATGGGCTCCGGCCTGATCTTCTGGGGTGTGGCCGAGCCGGTGTTTCACCTGTCCAATATGCCGCCAGTCGAGCAGGTCGGGGATACGTATGATACAGCGCTGGCGTTAACTTATTTTCATTGGGGGGTACACGCCTGGAGCCTGTATGCATTGGCTGGCTTGCTAATGGGCTGGCTGGCCTACGTCAAACAGCGCCCGATGCGCATCAGCGCCTCTTTTTCGGGTTCCACACAACAGGGGTGGCTGCGGATCGTTGATCTGGTGGCTGTGTTGGCGATTCTGTTTGGTATTGCGGGGGTACTGGCCAATACCATGGCGCTGGTCGAGCAGGGTGTGCGCAGTATGACAGGAACCGAACAGGACCTGACGGCCATACGCATTGGTATGACAGTGGTGATCGGCCTGCTGTTTACTATCTCCAGTGCACTTGGGGTGAAGAAGGGGATTCAGCGTCTGAGCACATTTAACATCTGGCTGATGGTCGGCCTGTTCCTGTTTGTCTTTGTGAACACCAATATGAGCCAGGTGCTGACACGATTGATGAGCTCGACGCTGGCGTACGTTGAATTACTGCCTCAGGTATCATTTGGTGCTATTTCTGGTGGCGAGCAATGGAGCCAGGGCTGGTCGGTGATCTACCTGATCTGGTGGATTGCCTGGGCACCGTTTGTCGGCCCGTTTATCGCTCGGATCAGCAAAGGGCGCTCGATTCGTCAGTTTTTGGCTTGTACCATACTGATTCCGACCCTAGCGTCGATTCTTTGGTTTTCTGGTTTTGCGGGGGCTGTTTTTGAAAGTCACGTGTTGGACAGCGTTGTGGCGGCGGTCAATGATGATTACACCAAGGGATTATTTGTCTTTTTCTCCGCGTTGCCAATGAGTGATGTGTTATCGCTGCTGGCGCTGGGATTGTTGCTGACGTTTGTTATCTCCAGCTCGGATTCTGCGATCTATGCGGCAGGCATGTTGACCGAAGATGTGCGAACCAGTAGCAAAATTGCCTGGTCGGTGATCGTGGTCACGATGGGGATTGCTCTGGTCACGATTAATGATGTTGATCTCAACAAGCAGGTGGCGATCGCTGGCGCGATCCCGTTTACCCTAGTGTTATTGTCACAGTTGATGGCCGTAATGTTAGAGCCTCTGTTGCCTGTGGTGCGTCGCCGCTTATCAGGGACATCGGGGTAAGCCCTTGTTAACTGATTGAATTGTAGTTTATTAGGGGCGTTATCACGCAGCAGGTAACGTTTCTTAATAGTACTATCCGTTATGCTGAGTGCGCCAAAATGGTGGAGCTTCGTGCTCTTAGGAATACTCACACACTAACGACGTCGATATGAAGAAAACACTTTTTACGCTATGTGCACTTTTCTCTTCAACTGCGGCGTTCGCTCAACAGCCTCAGGCTTGTTCAGCGGACACTTCAGCCATGAGCCCGTCAGCAAAGCAGAACTATACGCAATGCTGTGAATCAGATAACGGGGAAGCATGTTACATGCATGCCTGGCGTGATCTGGAAGCGCGCGGTAAAAAAGATCAAGCCTCACTTTATTACCAACGCAGTTGTGATGCCGGTTACGCCAGTGGTTGCCGTACAGCAGGTCAGACAGCCCAAGTTCAGGAAGAAAAAGACGCTTGGTTCAACAAAGGTTGTGACCTGAAAGATCTCGACAGCTGTCTGGAAGTTGATCGTTTGCCTAACTGATCACGTTTGCCAGCCCGGCTCTGGGCTGGCACCTTGCTCTCTTCTCTTCTCTTCTCTTCTCTTCTCTTCTCTTTTGATATTCATCACTCTCCCTGGTTATTGCTGATCTATCCTCATCATGAATATTTCATTAAATTAGAGAAATACGTAGCAAAAAACGCACTCGAGCAACTATGAAACTTTGTTCTTAACATTGAGCTACTAGGCTAGGTTAATAATCGCCTTTGTTCACTCAATGGAGGGGGACATGAAATTCAGTCTACGAGTTAAAAGCTGGGTGCTGTTCGCCAGTGTTATACCTGTGTTGCTGGCGCTGTTTGTTTCCGCTTACAGCGCAACCCAAAGTTTGGATCAACTGAATCAGGAGCGCTTAATTGCTCTGCGAGATACCAAACAAGCCCGCCTGGAAAATCTGCTTGAGCGGTACAAAAACAATATGGGCGCCATTGCCGAGGTGATCACGTTTAACCTGCGTAACTTTGGTAGTCCTGAGTTTGATACCTTGATGCGGGATCTGAACGCCAACCTTGAGTTTTATGACGTGTTTGTCGTCAATCAGCAAGGGGATGTGGTGTATACCGCGGCCAAAGAAGCAGACTATCGTACCAACCTGGTCAACGGCCCGTATGCGGCATCTGGGTTAGGCAATTTATTCAGTCAGGTACGTCAGGGCAACAGTTTTGCATCGGTGGATTTCGCACCTTATGCGCCGTCGAACAATGAACCTGCCGCGTTTATCGGCAAGCCAATCAGTGTGGAAGGGGAGCGTTGGATGGTGGCGACTCAGCTGTCTATTGAGGGCATCAACAGCCTGATGAACCTGCGCAGTGGCATGGGGGAGAGTGGCGAAACTTACCTGGTTGGCTCAGACATGCGCATGCGCTCTGATTCTTTCCTTGATCCGGCCAACCATTCTATCAAAGCCTCCTTTGCCGGTAGCGTAGAAAAAAATGGGGTGTCGAGCCTGTCGGTGAAGCGAGCGCTAAATGGCGAAACAGACCTTAATATTGTCAATGATTACAATGGTAATCCAGTTATTTCCGCGTTCGCCCCCGTAGACGCGTATGGTCACCGTTGGGCTATAATGGCGGAGTTGGACAAGGCCGAAGCCGAAATGCCGATTTGGTCATTGCTCAAGCTGAACTCGGTGGTGCTGATACTGTCGATCATTGGTGGACTCGGGGCGGCGGTGCTGGTGACTCGGGCGGTCATGCGGCCACTGGGCGGTGAGCCGGATGAAATGAAAGCCTTAATGAGCCAGGTCGCCTCTGGTGATTTGCGGATTGATTTAGCTTGCGACGACACCCGCAGCGTGCGCGGCGCCTTGTGTCTAATGACGCAGGAACTAACGACCATCATCCGTGAAATCAGTGATTCAGCGTCGCAATTGGCGGCCACATCGGAAGAGCTCAGTGTGGTCACCGAGCAGTCAGAGAAAAATCTGCTCAATCAGAACCAAGAACTGGAGCAGGCCGTCACTGCGGTGAATGAGATGTCTGCCTCCATCCACGAAGTGGCAGAAAGTGCCAGCAAAGCGTACCACAGCTCCTCAGTGGCCAACGATGCTTGTCAGCATGAAATCGCCCGGGTTCGCAGTACGGTGACGATTGTCAATCAGTTGGTCGACCAGGTTGATAGTGGGAACAGCAACGTCACACAACTGGCCGATCAGGTCAAAGAGATCAACACCCTACTGGACGTGATTCGGGGCGTTGCGGAGCAAACCAACCTGCTGGCTCTGAACGCGGCAATCGAAGCGGCTCGCGCCGGCGAAAGCGGGCGCGGATTTGCGGTGGTGGCGGATGAAGTGCGCAACCTGGCGCAAAGGACACAGCTATCCACCGAGCAGATTGAAGAGATGGTGAAAAACGTCAACGCGCAAGCGGGGCAAACAGTAGAGATCATCGATAGCTGTAAACAGGTGGCGGAACAAACCATGTCTCAAGTGCGTGAAACTGGCGTTACGATAGAGAAGATTGTTGCCGCGGTCAGCGAAATATACGATCAAGCGGCTTCGGTGGGCAGTGCAACCGAAGAGCAGGCGACCGTTTCATCCGACATTGATAAGAGCCTGGTGACCATCAACGACATCGCTAACCAGAACGTTTCCGGTGCACATGAAACCTCGGCATCCAGCGCTGAACTAGCCAGAGTCGCCATGAACCTTAAAGGCATCGTGGAGACATTTAAGGTCTGAGCCATCGGACATGAGGTAACAAAAAGGGCCAACTCTTGCGAGTTGGCCCTTTCCAAACGTTTGGTGGGCTGGCGGGAGTTGAAATGGTTTCTCAATTTTCATAAATTCAGTAACTTATAACGATGTTACCAATTTGGTGTTGCATCAAATGTTACATCAATTTACCGCTTCAAAAGGAACTGAACCCGCGTCCATGTATTACTAAATCATTGAAAAATGCTAGCTTGTTATAGCAATTTAATCTAAAGCAATAGCGCTGATACTGAGTATTTTACCCAGCCTCACCATCTATTAGTAGCGATTTTAACACATCGGGAGAAGACGGTAGCATTCCGACTTTTAAGCCAAATGGTTTGAATACCTTGTTGAGAATCTCTGTATTGTAGCTGCCCCGATCATTCTCTATATCTGAGAGTGTTTTTCTTGAGACATCTACAAGTCTTGCGAACACATCCTGTTTGAGTCCCAGTATATTAATGCGTAAACTTTTCAACGCTTGGCCTTGTGTTAGCTCTCCAAGCAATAAGTGTTTGATGATTTTGTTTGCCTCGGTTTTGCGTTCTGCTGCACTTACTGCTTTGGCGTTTTTTGAGGTTTTCGATCTAGTCGGAGTATTAAGTGGCGATCGTTCTTTGGTTGAATGAGTTGTGTTCGTCCCAGTCTTGGGCTGATGTTGATTTCGGTTTGCTCTTAGACGAGCAACTGTATCTTGTACGGACTCTTTATTGCTTGGCTTATTCATAGTAGCCCCCATTTAGTGAGCTTTTCTGATATATGATTAAGTCCAACGGCTGGCATCTCTAAGATTTGTTCTGGTACTCCTCGTAATGCTAGTCTCTGCTTTAAATCAATGCATTTACTTGCAGTAACCTCTAGCTCTTGTAATAACACTTCTTTTGGCACGAGATCAGATAAGGTGTCCGCTATTCCTACGAAGTCGTAAGTTCCGCCAACCTCTAGTGGGGCTTTCCATTTTGTTGTTCTTGGAATGCCTTCAGGATCAGCTTTCATTGGTGCGAAGTCGTAAACGGGAGCAAGCTTTATGACTCCATCACCTTTTAAGAATGAAGTGTTTCTGCCATGGTTATCACTATTACCAAACAAGATGTTGAGTAGATCTCTCTTCACCCATTCAATGACGAAAGCTTGGGTATCAAACCTATACCCTTGGTGTTTAACCATATTGCTTTCAGTAATTTTTTCTATGAGAGTTCGGATTGTTGTTTCGTGATCAAGAGTGACCCCAGCGCCTTTGTTCAAAATGGAATACACAGATTCCATGCCAAATCTCTCTATTTGTTGCTCAATAATTTGAACATCAAATCGAGGAAGCCACAAGGAAGGGTAGTTTAATCCTTCCTCCAAGCGCATACCGTCGGTGGAGATCGTTTCAACTCCCATTTCAGTTAGCTCGTGGTAGAAGTAGAACTCAGCTCTTAGAATATTACAGTCGATGGTGCTTCTTGAGCCTCTAGGGTACTTTACTAAGTAATGTAAGTCGTGGTTGCTATTGTCATCTTGGTATGGGTCAATCCATATTTTTTCGCTGCCAGATCCATGATCGAAACCACATCGGAGGATCAGTTTTGGCGCTTCACCTCCAGCCCCTGTTGCACCACCTGCGGCTGCCCCTCTTTGCTGTGCATAGTCGAGGAAATCACCTGCTCGATTTTTAACATCATCAACAGAGAAGTAGAGGTTGTCTGCTACTTCGTAGCGCTCAGGAAGAGAGTCTTTTATTCTTAAGTTACCAATAGGCGACATTGTGCCAAATTTGAGCAAAACATAGTCTTGTTCATCAGAACTAAGGTCTTCAATATCTAGGTGTTTGACCCAGTATCGTCTACTCGCGCCACTAGGCATAATATCGTCTAGAAACTTTAACCATCCAGGTTTACCCATGGCATCAAAAAAGAATGAGACAGGGTGGTTTAGTGAAACAGCGTGAAAGTCATCTTTATCGTGATGTTCTAGCGCATAGTCGCTGAGGTAGTTGAGTTCAGTCACTCGGAAATTATGTTGGCTACTTTTAGGGAATGAGATGATACCAATATCTATCCATTCACCTCTGATAAAAGCTTGTACGGTTAGTTCTTCCATCGACAACACCTCTACTTATCAATGAGTAAAACTTTACTCTTAAAGTCATTTTTTTTCAAGTTATGAGTGAAATTTTACTCATAAATGAGTGGCGAGGCTCTTTATGAGTAAATGATTACGCATGGATTGTAAGTCAAAATTGTTGATGAGCAGAATGGATTATTTTAGCTATGAAAGCTGCTATGGGGAGTGGGGCGTTAATTGTTTGTTCAGTTATGCAGGTTGTCCATAATAAATGAACAGTTGCCTTAAATGAACAAAGTGAATGAGGAGATTAAGAATGGCTGCTACATACAAAAATACAGTTAATACACTTTAATGCGCGTAAAAGTGTTTGAACGTTACTTTTTAATGCGCATAAAAGTGTTGTTTGCTGTGCAGATAGATGATGAACCTGTACATAATTCCTAGGGTCTTATTCACAAGGTGAGCAATGAGCGAAGTTAGAAAGCCCTAGCGGACTTTCAGATGCCGAAGTGTTGGCTAGCTCTTGAGATCAACTCATTACTCAACCCTGCATGATAATACGGAGCATAATCGCTGCTGGCATTTTGCTCGAAAGCAAAAGCTTCTTTAGAGGGAAGGTGGTGAGATATTGCTAGATCAACTTTCTATGGAAAGTTGTTAATGAATGCTTTGTGCTGCTCTTCAATCATTTGATGGCTGATGTACTTTGTATCATTCATCAGTTCTGAGTACGCATCAATCAGTGCAGACGAGTATGTGTGGATAGGAAACCAAAGTGTTCCTCCATAAATGCTACACCCATCTAAATTAATTGACTCATTATCCAGAAAAAACAAATTCTTAGTTGTGTCACTATGCACCTTAAGCTTTTCTATTGGGGAGTATCTACTGTCTGTGGATCTTATTGAATCTTGTTTGCGCAGATAGCCAGAACGGTAAGATTTACTTTTACTGCTGTACCATTCGTGATTTCCCGCAATGAGGACAACGGCTCTAAAATAAGAACAAAGAACATTTTTTATATACGCAATTCCATTTAGCGCATTTGCCGTGTCACCAGCAATAATCAAAACCGCGTCATTATCGAAATTATGTCAGAAGCTTCGATGTATGCCGTGTAAATCTAAGTGCAAATCAGATACCGCGTAAAATTTCAATGTATCCACCTAGCTGAGTTTGTAAATGTGTCATTTGCGTACAGTATCCCCC